>CAYPVN010000011.1:16122-23512 GCA_964414155.1 uncultured Chitinophagales bacterium | reverse complement strand
TCAAGAACCTCGGGGAAAAATCCAAGCACGTGGACAACCATGCGATGTGGATCGATCCCAACAATACAGATTACTACTTGGTTGGTTGCGACGGCGGTGTGTACGAGAGTTTTGACCGGGGAACAACCTGGTCGTTCAAGGCCAACCTGCCCGTCACGCAATTCTATCGCGTCTCCGTCGATAACGCCATGCCGTTCTATAATGTGTATGGGGGAACACAGGACAACTTCTCGCTCGGCGGTCCATCAAGGACAATCAACGCGTCGGGCATTACCAATGCTGACTGGATCGTCACGGTTAACGGCGATGGATTTGAGACGCAGATCGACCCGGAAGATCCAAACATCGTCTACTCACAGTCTCAATACGGCAACCTGGGCCGCTTTGACAAGCGCAGCGGTGAGCTGATAGGTATCAAGCCGCAGGAAGGAAAGGGCGAAGCCGCGTACCGGTGGAACTGGGACTCTCCTTTGTTGATCAGCCCGCATTCACATACACGTCTGTACTTCGCGGCGAACAAGCTCTTCCGGAGCGACGACCGCGGCAATTCGTGGACGGCAATCAGCGGCGATCTTACACGCCAGATTGATCGGAACAAACTTCCAGTCATGGACAAAGTTTGGGGCGTCGACGCTGTCGCGAAAAGCGCTTCCACGTCGCTTTATGGCAATATCGTCAGTCTGTCGGAATCGCCGTTGAAGGAGGGACTGATCTATGTTGGTACGGATGACGGATTGATTCAAGTGACGGAAGACGGCGGGAAGAACTGGCGCAAGATCGAGCGCGTCCCCGAAGTCCCGGAGATGACCTACGTGAGCTGCATTCTTACTTCACAACACGCTGCCAACACGGTGTATGCGGCGTTCGACAACCACAAGAATGGCGACTTCAAACCATATATCCTGAAGAGTGTTGATGCAGGGAGAACATGGACAACGCTCAAGAATAACCTTCCTTCCAATGGCTCTGTGTATACTGTTGCAGAGGACCATCTGAAGGCCGATCTTTTGTTTGTCGGGACGGAGTTCGGCGTGCATGTCAGCACGAACGGTGGCAGCCGCTGGATCCAGATGAAAGGGGACCTCCCCACGATTGCAGTCCGTGACATTGCGATCCAGAAACGGGAGAACGATCTGGTGCTGGCAACATTCGGTCGTGGTTTTTACATCCTTGACGATTATACACCGCTGCGTGATGCAACGGCCGAAAACCTGGCGCTGGAAGCTCAGCTTTTCCCCGTAAAGGAGGCGCTCATGTACATACAGGCCCGTCCGTTGGGATTGAGGAAAAAAGGATTCCAGGGAGAATCGTTTTATACGGCCGACAACCCGCCGTTTGGTGCAATGCTGACGTATTACCTGAAGGATGGATTGAAGACCCGGAAGGAGATCCGCAAGGATGCGGAGAAGGAAACGGTAAAGAAGGGAGAGGCACCACGGTATCCCACGTTCGATGAGCTGCGATTGGAAGATGAGGAGGAGGCCCCAACGGTCATTCTCACCGTGTCGGACGAGGCGGGGAATGTCGTGAGGCATTTGACCGGGCCAGTGTCGAAGGGATTTCAACGGGTGACATGGGATCTCCGCTATCCTGCCCCGACGCCGGTGAAAATCTCAACCAGCGAGGAAGACGATCCGTTTTCGGAAGGGGATCAAGCAGCTCTTGCGATGCCCGGTACGTACAAGGTAACACTGGCGAAACGAGTGGATGGAGTTGTGACAGAATTAGCGGGGCCGCAGGCCTTCCGCGCAACGTCGCTCGGCACGGGGACGCTGCCTGCTTCTGATCGGAATGCCCTTGTGAAATTCCAACTGAAGGTGGCGGACTTACAGCGTGCAGTGCTTGGCGCATCGAAGGTGGTTGAAGAATTGAAGGACCGCATTGCGCTGGTCAGGCGATCGCTCCATCTTACCCCCGCCGCTCCGGGAAGTCTCCAGGATCAGGTGGCGAACGTTGAATCACAAATGAAAGACATCGCCCGGGCACTCAGCGGCGATAAGACAGTACGCACACGCAACGAAGCGTTCCCTCCTTCGATTGTCGAGCGGGTGAACGGTATCGTCGACGACCAGTGGCAATCCACCTCCGCACCCACACAGACGCAGATCAAGGCGTATGACGTAGCGGGAGAGGAATTCGCACCGCAACTGGCGAAGCTGAAAATACTTCTTGAGGTCGACGTAGAGCGACTTGAAGCAGCGATGGAGAACGCGGGTGCGCCATGGACGCCGGGCCGTATCCCGGAATGGAAAGGGAAATAAGCAACGTGAACGACTCGGCTCGTCGAGGAGTTGAGTTCCAACGCCTAACATCCAAGAACACGATCAAGGAACTTTTGATACACAACCGCTTGTTGGAGAATTGCATCCTTTATTGCATCTCGTTCACCTCATCTATTTCCTTTATTGAAGGGTTTGCGCTATGAAAAACCTTACACTGATTTTGTTCTGCACTCTTCTGACCGTTGCAGCTTTCGCCCAGAAACAATCCCCTCTTGCATCTCTGCTTGAACAGCGCAGCGCTGAGATCCTGCAGCAGGTAAATATGTTCGGGCGGCTGGACAGCAGGAGTGTCTACATACAGTTCGTCCGGCTCATTGCCGGCGAGCTGGAGAAACAGGGAGACAGTGAGACCGCAACCAAGCTGCAGAAAGGCCTTGAGTCTCCAGGCGTTTCGGATTTTCCCAGAACGGAATTTGCCCGGATCACGCATGCCTACGCACGGGATATGTACAAGGACGATATCATCAGGGAGACGGGGGAGCTGATCAGGTTCAAGACGTATGCCACGAATGTGCCGAACAGAGAGAACCCGGAGTTCATCAGGCAGAAAGAGTATCTCCGGTTGCTTGCGGTGAAGCTGGGTCTGCACTTCAAGGATGTGGACGGCTACATCCAGGAGATCTGGATCGGTGAAGGGCAGGAGTCCTTCGGACTGATGTCGCATTCCGATGTGCAGCCCGTCGATGCGACGCAATGGAAAAGCGACCCCTGGAGCGGTGCGATCAAGGACGGGACGATCTGGGGACGCGGTGCGGTGGACGACAAAGGCCCCATCGTTGCCATCATGTACGGTATGCGCGCGCTGCTCGACAGCGGTTTCCCGTTGAAGAAGAAGATCGTGCTCCTCGTTGGCACGGACGAAGAATCCGCCAATGAGGATGTCCTGACCTATCTCAAGACCAACACGGCGCCGGACCAGACGATTGTTGTGGACTCAAACTACCCGGTGATCTGTGCGGAGAAAGGATGGTGTGGTGCATGGCTTGAACTTCCCCTGAACAGCGTTGCACCGACTGGTTCAGGGCTGGTCACTGTCTCGCTTGCCGCAGGGTTCTCCCCCGCCATCGTTCCCGAAAAGGCAACGGCAAAGCTGATTGCGCGTGGTGGTACAGTTGACAAATCTCTTGCGACGGTAAGGAAGCAAGCAGAGGACTTTGAAAGGAAGAGGTCCGGTGCGAAGATCACTGTGAGTGTGCAGGCCGATACACTTGTCGTTACTGCACATGGAAAATCCGTGCACAGTGCCGTGCCTGAAACCGGGCACAATGCACTGATGGATTTGCTGGTGTTCCTCGATGGCAGCGTGAAACCCCTGAAGAACGAATACTCACTGATGGCGAAGTTCGCCGCCACGCACATCGGTTTCGAGCTCGATGGCGGGATGCTCGGTATCAAGCACAGGGACAGCTTCATGGGTCCCGTAACGGTTTCGGCCAACATGTTTCAGAAGACGGACAGCACCGTGATGTTCATGTTCAACTTCCGGATTCCCCGAGGGATGGACGAACAGAACATCGAGAAGACGCTGCAGACTAGATACGATGAATTCGCGACGGCAACCGGCGTGAGACTCCATGCAACACATTACATTAGTTCGCCGCTGTACAATGATCCGGAGAGTCCGTTTGTGCAGCGACTGCTGGGGATCTACAACTCCGTGACAGGCGAGCACCGCTTGCCGGAATCCATCGGGGGCGGCACGTATGCGAAACGGATTCCCAACGCCGTGGTGTTCGGCCCGGCCCTCCCCGACGAGGAATACCTCGGCCACCAGCCCAACGAGCGTATCGAGATCAGTACGCTGATCAGGAATATCGAAATCCTCACGCACACCATGTTTGAGTTCGGGATGTGAAGGTGCTGCTACTTCCTTTCCGAGAAAGCGTTCCGAAATCGACGGCGACAACAATCAGCGCTGTCCCGAATCGACGGAATCTGCAAAACGGCGTATCGCTTGCTCGCCGCTCTTTTTCCAATCGCAGGGAGAACCTCCATGAAACGTGCACTGCTGTTTGGTCTTAGCCTTACTCTCATGTTCCTCACTCCATGGGCGTTCGCTCAGGAGTTGAGTACTTCATTGCCTGTAGATACAAACATCGTCGTTGGAAAGCTAGACAACGGCATCAGATATTATGTCCGCTATAACAAGAAGCCGGAGAAGCGTGCCGAGCTCAGGCTTGCTGTAAACGCCGGTTCCGTCCTCGAAAGCGAAGAACAACAAGGTCTCGCTCACTTCGTCGAACACATGGGGTTCAACGGCACGAAGAATTTTAAGAAGCAGGAACTCACAAGCTACCTCGAGTCCGTCGGCATGCGCTTCGGGCCGGACATAAACGCGTACACGAGCTTCGATGAAACGGTGTACATGCTCACGATTCCAACGGACACCGCTGCCATCGTAGAGAAGGGGTTCGACATCCTCGAAGACTGGGCGCAGCACGTTAGCTTTGATGATGATGAGATCGACAAAGAGCGTGGCGTGGTCATTGAAGAGTGGCGGCTTGGGCGCGGAGCTGAAGCAAGAATGCGTGACATGCAGTTGCCGGTCCTGCTCAAGGACTCGCGCTACGCCGAGCGCCTGCCCATCGGCAAGAAAGAGATCTTGGAATCCTTCAAGCACGAGACACCACGCAGCTTCTATCGAGACTGGTATCGCCCGGAGTTGATGGCGGTAGTAGCGGTTGGTGACTTCGACAAATCTCAGATCGAAAAGCTGATCAAGAAACATTTCGCGCCGATCTCTCGAGCCTCCATACCACGCGAGCGTACCATCCTCCCTATACCAGATCATCAAGAACCACTCTTCGCAATCGCAACAGATCCGGAAGCGACAAATTCTCGCGTGGCAGTCTATTACAAGCGGGACGTGAAGCCGCAGAGAACAGTGGGTGACTACCGAAGGACGATTGTCGAGCAGCTGTACAACGGCATGCTGAACAACCGTCTCAACGAACTCACACAGCAATCCGATCCTCCCTTCCTGTTCGGCGTGTCTCAGAGTGGCCGGTTTGTCCGTCCGAAGGAGTTCTATGTCCTTTTCTCGAGTGTGAAGAACAACGGCATTGAACGAGGGCTCGACGCGCTGCTTACGGAAGCTGCTCGCGTCCGCAAGTTCGGCTTCACACAGACGGAATTGGATCGAGAAAAGAAGAGCGTCCTTCGCTCCATAGAGCAAGCCTTCAACGAAAGAGACAAAACGGAGTCAAGAAATTTTGTGGATGAGTATGTCAGAAACTTCCTGACCGCCGAACCGATTCCCGGCATCGCGTATGAGTTCGATCTCTATAAGAAGTATGCCCCCGACATTACGCTCGTGGAGGTGAACACATTGGCGACTGAATGGATCACCGAGCAGAACAGAGTCGTAATGGTGAACGCACCGGAAAAGAACGATGTAAAAGTGCCGACCCGTGACGAGCTGCGTGCTGTTTTTGAATCTGCAGGGAAGAAGGAGATCCAGCCGTACATTGACAAGGGGGCAGGGCTGACTCTTGTGAGCACGACTCCCAAAGCCGGTGCAATCGTTGAGCGAAAGGATATCAAAGACATCGGCATAACGGAATGGAAGCTCTCGAATGGGGTCAGGGTCATCCTGAAGCCGACAGATTTCAAAAACGATGAAATTCTGTTTAGCGCGCACAGTTGGGGAGGAACTTCGCTCGCACCGGACAAGGACTTCACTCCAGCCAACTTCGCATCGACCGTGGTGGAAGAGGGTGGTGTCGGGGCGTTTGATCTCGTCACATTGCAGAAGTTGCTGGCCGGAAAGATCGTGGGGGTTTCTCCTAGCATCGGTGAGCTTGACGAGGGATTTTTCGGCAGTGCCTCGCCTACCGATGCAGAGACCATGTTCCAGTTGATTTATCTCTACTTCACCGAGCCACGAATGGATAGTGTGGCGTTTCAGTCATTCAAAACACGGATGCGCGGATTTCTCCAGAACCGGAGCGCGCGCCCGGAAACCGCGTTCCAGGACACTGTGCAGGTAACGCTGGCACAGCACCACAAGCGGCGACGTCCGTTGACGGAAGCAATACTGGACGAGATGAACCTGAAGACATCGTTTGATTTTTATCGGGATCGTTTTGCGGATGCGAGCGACTTCACGTTCTTTTTCGTTGGAAGCTTCCAGCCATCAACGATCGAACCTCTGGTGAAAACGTATCTTGGCGGTTTACCGTCTCTCAAGCGCAATGAAAACTGGAAGGATATCGGCATTCAGATGCCCAAAGGAGTCATCGAGAAGACGGTGAAGAAGGGTCTGGAGCCAAAGAGTCAGGTGCAGATGGTCTTCTCGGGGGCGTTCGCATGGTTGCGGGAAGAGCGCTATGCCGCCCAATCACTGGCATCGGTACTTCGCATCAAGCTGCGTGAGCAGTTGAGAGAGGAAAAAGGCGGAACGTACGGTGTCGCGGTGAACCCTTCTCTTTCTCATTACCCGAAGTCAGAATATAGGTTTACTGTCTCGTTCGGCTGCGCACCTGAACGTGTCGAGGAACTAACAAAGACAGCGCTCGAACAGATTGATAGCGTGAGGAACTTCGGCCCCGACGTCAGCTATATCAACAAGGTAAAGGAGATTCAGCGGCGGGAGCGGGAGACGAACCTCAAAGAGAATCGATTCTGGCTAACAAGCCTGCAGTTCTTTTACACAAACGACGAAGACCCAACCCAGGTCCTTAAGTACAACGAACTGGTCGATCGCCTCTCGGCTGAGGCTGTGCAAAAAGCAGCACAGAAATATCTTGAAGGAAAGAACTACGTCCGGGTGGTGCTGGTGCCGGAAAAGCAGTAAGGACCCACATGACATCCTCCGCTTGCTGCATGGGAGGTTCTGTGTCTTGGCACGCTCATTCTATAACAAAACGATGTGGAGAAAGAGGAGGGACCTCAAATGAACTCAGCGAACGTATTTTCAAACATTCCGCAACCAGCACCGAGCGAATTCTTCGAAACGCTTCTGCAACATCCGCACGCCAGAACCATCCCACTACCGGCGTTGAAAACTTCCACACCAATCTGACTTTAGCCATTCTTCTCTTGCTCTCCCCGTCTTCCGCGCACGGGCAAATAGTACTCCATCGCATCCACAAAAAACCAGTGGGAGC
>CAYPVN010000011.1:4465-16022 GCA_964414155.1 uncultured Chitinophagales bacterium | reverse complement strand
AGTAGTTCTTTCAACTGACGTGTAGTGTTTGCCGCCGAAAGTTGCAAGCCCTGTGATGGAGCTTCAAGTGCGATCTTGAGGCCCTTTTCGGATTGCTCGATGGTGGCGCTTATGAATCGACCGACAGCAAGCGTCTCGTCTCGAGCCAGAAGTGGCTGGGTGACCATCATAATCATCATCTCCAAACCAAGCACTAATGCGATCTTCATATTGATCTCCTTGTGGTTGTTTGGATGATTCACTTTTAGGTACGAGATCGGCCGGGCTAAGTTTCGTCAGTTTTGTTTTGCCCTGTGGCCAGGAAGTGGATCACCCGTGAACCGCCTCTTGGCAGGTTCAGGTGATATGTGTGCAACATTGACGGGCGGAGGACGTAGAAAGCGATAAGTTTGAGATGCCACCACTTTTTCATATCTTGTAACGCCTACCATATTTCAGATTGCTCTAAGTTCACACATCAAGAGTCAAAGGAGAGAGAGTATGGCCAAATTCATCGCAGGCCTTTGCCTGTTTCTCATCACCAGTACAGGAAGCACCGTCATGTCTGAAACGATCTTCCCTTATAAGTACCAGAAGGAAACGTTGCCCAACGGCTTGACCGTCATCATGATCCCGATGGAAAGTCCGGGACTGGTGGCGTACTATTCCGTGGTGCGGACGGGAAGCCGCGATGAAGTGGAGCCCGGCAAGTCCGGCTTCGCGCATTTCTTCGAGCACATGATGTTCCGCGGCACGAAGAAGTATCCCGGTCCCGTCTACGATAGCATCGTGACGAGCATCGGCGCAAAGGCGAACGCCTACACCACCGATGACTACACTGCCTACCACCTGAACTTTGCGAAGGAAGACCTGGAGAAAGTCATCGAGGTCGAGAGTGATCGCTTCCAGAATCTCTATTACGAGGAGCCGGCATTCCAAACAGAAGCCGGTGCAGTCTACGGTGAATACCGCAAGAACATCACAAGTCCGTTTGCGCTGTTGAATGAGAAGATGCAGGACCTTGCGTATGACGTTCATACCTACAAGCATACCACGATTGGATTTGAAGCGGATATCAAGGCGATGCCGGAACAGTATGTCTACAGCCGGTCATTCTTCGACCGTTTCTACCGTCCGGAAAATGTCGTGGTTGTGATTGCCGGAGATATTGATCCAACGGCAACAATGAATCTCATTTCAAAGTACTACAGCGAATGGCAAAGGGGCTACCAGACACCCAGCATCACCCCGGAGCCTCCGCAGAAAGGGGAGAGGACTGCCGAAGTAACATATCCCGGCAAGACCCTGCCGATCATTGACATTGCATACAAGGGTGATGCGCTCGATCCCGACAACAAAAATTATGTCGGGGCAGTCCTGCTTGGCGACCTGGCGTTTGGAGAAAGCAGCGACCTGTACAAGAAGCTTCTGATTCAGGAGCAGAAGGTGCAGAACATCGGTTCCGGCATCCCCATCAACCGGGATATGCCGTTGTTTGAAATCTTCTCGATGGTGAAGAAGATGGATGATGTGAATTACGTCAGGGATGAGATCTACAAGACTCTCGAAACGTACCAGACGACTCCGGTTGACGAAAAGAAGTTGGATGCGTTAAAGAAACGGAACAAGTACAGCTTCCTGATGGATCTTGACACACCGGACAAGGTCGCCGGAGGGCTCGCACGTTTCGTGGCGCTGACAGGCGGTATCGAGATCGTTGACAGATTTTACACCGAACTAAACAACGTCACTCCCCATGATATCATGGCCGCGGCGAAGAAGTACTTCGTTCCTGAAAGTCGGACCGTTGTCGTTCTGAAAGGAGCACAATAATGAACCGCTTGTGCATTGTTCTTCTGCTTGCATCCATGAGTGTACCAACGCTGACATTAGGAGATGAAAAAGTGCCTGCTGACAATCTGATCCTCCTTCCTGTAAAGAACGATCCCACGGTTTCGTTACGGCTCTGGTTCAAAGTGGGCTCACAGGATGACCCGGCCGGAAAGGAAGGCCTTGCCAATATCACCGCTTCGATGCTGACAGACGCGGCAACGCAGCAAAACACATATGAGCAGATTCTGGATAAACTGTATCCGCTCGCTTCGAACTATAATGCGTCGAGTACGGCGGAGATGACGGTGATCTATGGGCGTACACACAAAGACAATCTTGGTGAGTTCTACCCGCTCCTGACAGATGCAATCCTCTCGCCTGCATTCAAGCAGGAAGACCTTGACCGCATCAAGAGTCAGGTATTGAACTACCTTGAGAACCAGTTGCGTTACGCCAGCGACGAGGAGCTCGGCAAGGCGATCCTGTATAATAGTGTGTTTGCCGGTACTCCATACGGACACATCAATGCCGGCCTGATTGAAAGTGTGAAGAACATTACGCTGGACGACGTGAAGAACTTTTACAAGTCCCACTACACGCGGGACAATGTTGCGATCGGGCTGGGCGGCGGTTATGACGGTGCCCTGGTGGACCAGATGAAAAAGGATCTCCAGAAACTTCCTGCCGGAGTTGTGAAGCAGGTACCCAAACCGAAAGCAAAACCAATCAAAGGGAAGAGAGTGACAATCGTGGAGAAGGATGCAGCCTCCACAGCGATCAGCATGGGCTTCCCGATCAACATTGTGCGCGGGTCAAAGGAATGGTACGCGCTTGCCATTGCCAACTCCTGGCTCGGTCAACATCGCAATCAGAGCAGCCATCTGTATCTGGTGATCCGTGAAGAGCGTGGATTGAACTACGGCGACTATTCGTACATCGAGAACTTCCCGAACGGTGGTGCAAGAACGGTTCCCCCTCAAAACGTGTCCCGCCGCCAGCAAATCTTCGAGATTTGGATCAGGCCCGTGCCGAATGAGGCGCGGCAGTTTGCCTTGCGCGCTGCACTGCGCGAGTTCAAGAAACTCGTTGACAACGGTTTGGCGGAGAGCGAATTCAAGCTGACCCGGGCTTTCTTGAAGAACTTTGTCCTCCACTATGCACCGACAACAATGGAGCGGTTAGGCTATGCAATCGATGACAAGTTCTATGCGATCAAAGGGAGTCATTTGGAGAACTTCCGGAAATCCATGAGCGAGGTGACGTTAAAGGACGTGAACGCGGCGATCAAAAAGTATTGGCAATACAACAACATACAGATTGCCATTATCACGAAGGACGCCCAGAGTCTTAAGGATGCGTTGGTGAATGACAGCCCGAGTCCGATCACCTACAAGACGACAAAATCCCAGCACATTCTCGACGAGGACAAGGAGATCAGCACCTTCCCATTGAATATCAAAGCGGCGGATGTGCAGATCGTGCCGGTAGGGGAGTTGTTTGTGAAGTAGCGGAATGCACGTTTTTCAAGCAGAAGAGCCTCTTGACGTTGTCCATCAAGAGGCTCTTGGTTTTTGAAAAGTGGGGATGGCTGCGGTCTACTTCAGTAGCATCATCTTCTTGATGAATCTAGGTCGGGATAAAAATGTCTATGTCAACGCAGGAACACTTTCAGATCTTCGAAGGAATGGAACATTCTTGTTACGCACCCCAATACCCACCCCGGAATCTCCTGATGTGGCATTGCGGTCACGAGATATACGGGCTTGCCAAAATATCGGGCCATCGTGAGTTCTCCCTTGGTACCGGCGCCTCTCATTGCCGAGTCGTCCCAATAGCAAACTAGGAAGTCCGAGTTCTGTGCGATTTCCTTGCAGTCCAGATCAACAAGACCGGTTGCAATATCTTTATATCGCTGGATATCGTCATACTTCAGTTTACGGAAGTCAATACCGGCGTGGTAGGTCTGGAAGAAGCGGTCACTCTCATGATTGGGGTTGAATACTTCGCAGTGCAGTTCCCGCTCAAGCCATTGTTGCAAGTTTTCTCTCCAGTCTCTTCCTTCGTCGGCTGAGTACTCCATTCCGCCGGATAGGTATGCGCGCTTGTGAGCATGCATGCAGCGCCTTTATGGTGAATTAGCTGAAAGCTTCGAGAGCGAACACGTTGACATCAGGAAGGAATAGTATGTAGAGGAGCCACATGATCGCGCCGAGTCCGACTGGGACCGAGAGATTGTCGTCGATAGCGATTGGCAGGGCCTCGATGATTGAACCGCAAAAAGCCGCAACGGCCCCGATAACGTACTCGGTTCCGACATATTCAATCTTCGGAGTGACAACGACGACAACCAGAGCGCTCAGAAAGAACGCCAGCGTTCCTTCGAGGCTCTTCTTGAGGAACGGATGCCTTCCGTATTTTCTTCCGATCAACGCCGCTGAAGCGTCGGAAATAATGAGAATCGCGAATGCAGTTATCACAATGATTTTTGGAAAAACCAGTATACAGATCGTGGCAGAGAGGAGAACATACGTGGCGCCGTTAAGCCGCCGAGCGTTTGTGTCCCGTTCGTGTGCCCTTAGCAGCCAGCCAAAATATCCCTCAAGAAGTTTTCGCGTGGGCTCGTGGAAAAAGCGGGTAAGATCTGCTGCCAGGGATGCCAACGTCAAAGGGATCAGAATCGCGAGCGCTGTTGGTTTTGCAATAAAAAAATAGATAATGGGAATGGAAAGCGAACTAAGATGGATTGCCTTGCGGACAAGTTCTGCCCCATAGCTATGCTCCACGTTCGGGAGGGAACTCATTTTTTTGTTTCAGGTCCTGAAGGTGGATGGGCACCGGTTGCAGGCGGCTCTTCCGGTTTCTCCTGACCATTTCCCCGCTTATCGAGAGGTGGGAGTTCTTCGCCACGAATGACCGCGTCGATTTCTGTAGCATCAAGAATTTCCCGCTCCAACAGCGCCGCCGAAAGTCGGTGGAGAGTATTGATGTTTTCGTTCAGGATCTTTTCCGCCCGCGTCATGCACGTGTCGACGATCTTCTTAATCTCTCCATCGATGGCGATCGCGGTTTCTTCGCTATAGTTCCTGTTGCGTGTGATCTGTCGTCCGAGGAAGATCTCCTCGTCTTTCTGGCCGTACGTCAGCGGCCCAAGTTTCCCGCTCATACCCCATTCGCACACCATCTTCCGTGCGATTTCAGTCGAGCGTTCGATGTCGTTCCCGGCTCCGGTTGTCAGGTCGCCGAAAATGATTTTCTCCGCAGCGCGACCACCAAGGGCATAGGTGATCATGGCTTCGAGATATGCCTTCGAGTACGTATGCTTTTCGTCGATGGGGAGATACGTTGTAAGCCCGAGCGCCCGACCACGCGGTATGATCGTTACCTTGTGCACGGGATCGGCTTCTGGGATCATTCGTGCAACGAGCACATGCCCTATTTCGTGGTAGGATGTAATCTTCTTTTCCTTTTCGGAGATGATCAGACTCTTCCGTTCCATCCCCATCATCACTTTGTCCTTCGACTCTTCAAAGTGGCGCATCGAGACCGCCTTGTCGTTGCGTCGCGCAGCGAGAAGGGCTGCTTCATTGACAAGGTTTGCAAGATCTGCCCCGGCAAGTCCCGGTGTTCCTTTTGCCAGCGTCTCCAGCTTGACGTCATCGGCCAGCGGAATATTCTTCGTGTGCACACGAAGAATGCCTTCCCGACCCCTCACGTCCGGTCGGTCAACAACAACCTGACGATCGAAACGCCCGGGACGCATCAGTGCCGGATCCAAAACATCGGGCCTGTTTGTTGCTGCAATGATGATGACACCGCTATTCTGTTCGAAGCCATCCATTTCGACAAGCAGCTGGTTCAGCGTTTGCTCGCGCTCGTCATGTCCGCCGCCAAGTCCGGCTCCGCGATGACGCCCCACTGCGTCAATTTCATCGATAAAGATAATACACGGTGCGCTCTTTTTTCCCTGCTCGAACAAGTCACGCACACGGCTGGCCCCCACGCCCACAAACATTTCGACGAAGTCCGCGCCGGAGATGGAGAAGAACGGCACACTGGCTTCACCAGCTACTGCCCGGGCGAGCAATGTTTTTCCGGTTCCGGGAGGGCCAAGCAGGAGAACTCCTCGTGGGATTTTTCCGCCAAGTTTCTGGAACTTGGTTGGCTCCTTCAAAAACTCAATAATTTCCTGCAACTCAAGTTTTGCTTCATCAGCCCCGGCAACGTCAAGGAACGTCACCTTGGGTGCTCCTTCATTCAGCAGCTTTGCCCGGCTCTTGCCGAACGAGAAAATCCCTCGTGGCCCTCCGCCTTGCATCCGGCGCATGATGATCAACCAGACCACCAGGAGCAACACCCAGGGCAAAGCGTTAATGAGCGCATTGATCCATGTGTTGTCTTCCTTGACCACCTTGAATTTCAATCCGCGATCCGTCCACTCTTTAATAACGCCACTATCGAGTATTGGCAGCGTAAGAGTGAATTTTTGGAAGGAGTACTCCTTGCCGTTGCGTGTTACACGTTCGGGCTCACGCAACACACCATGAAAATCGTAATTGGTGAGGTCCGATTTCTTTATGGTTGCTTCGGCAACCTCATTATTCTGCAAGAACTGCTGGTATTCCGTGTAGCTGATTTCAACTTCCGTTCCTTCTTTCTCCGTAAAGAGTGACATCACAAGAAACACGAGCAGGATGATTGCCGACCAACTGAGAACAACCTTAAGAACCTTATTCCAGTTAAAATCATCATCCTGGCGGGATGACCCGGACCGTTTTCCCTTGCCCGGACGCGGGAAGCCGCGCTTTTTGTCGGGGCCGGAGTGTCGTCGGTTCCCGCTATCGGATTTTCGTTGCTCGTCCATTATTATCTCTTACTCCTCTTTCGTTCTTACTCTGCCAGCCGGTAGATTGATTTCAAGTTTCGGACCCGCTGCGCAAAATCGAGGCCGTAACCAATAACAAAATCCCGGGGAATCTCGAACCCGACATAATCCAACGTAACCGGGAGTTTTACAGCCTCTTTCTTATACAACAATGTAACAACTCGGAATGACTTTGGGTTCTGCCTGAGAATGATATCCTTGATGTACTGCATGGAGAGTCCCGAATCGACAATATCCTCGACTATCACGATGTCTCGCCCTTCGACCTGGCAGTTGAGATCTTTCAGGAGTTTGACATCACCGGAGCTGATCTTTGCGTCGCCATAGCTCGAGAGTTTCAGGAAATCCACTTCACAGTCAATCGTGATTTCACGGATAAGATCGGCAAAGAAAATAAATGAACCGTTCAGCACCCCAATGAATACTGGAACGGTTCCTTTATAATCCCTATTGATTGTTCGAGCGAGCTCTTTCACTTTCGCCTTGATCCGACGCTCCGTGATCATGACGACAAAAACGTCCCCGTTAACCTTTATCCTTTTTTTCATGAGCCTTTTCAGATACGCGCGAGAACTCGAGTTTCAGCACCCGCTTTGTGTCGCTCGTGATCTTGAAACGATCGTCGATGCGCTGACCGCAGATCCAGACAACCTCGCCGTCCCTTGTCTCAAGAATCGGAATGCTATGCTTGTCATAAATTGGAATTTTTGCGTCGACAAAAAAGTCACTGATTTTCTTGCTGGCCTTCATGCCGAGCGGAACGAATGCGTCTCCTTCGCTCCATGTGCGTAACACGAGTTCCTTGCTGTGAATTCTGTCTGCATCGACAAACTCAACTGACGAACCCCGGTTCACCTTGATTTCCTTTTCGTCAACGACTTCAGACGAAAACCGAAACGCGTTGAATTCGTATCGATGGTTTGGCTGAACAGTGATCTTGAAATCCCGTACCGCCTCGCTCTTTCGAAAGACAAGATTCTCCCGGTCTCGGAAAACAACATACTCTTTTGAGAGTGCAACCCAGGAGCCCGTTAGTCCATCGGTGAGGTCAAGGATGCCGTTGACCTGTTCGTACTCAAGCCTGCGGTGAGCGAAGTCCTCGGCCGCCAGCATGATCACATACTGTTGCAACAAGATCGGCGTTCCCCGCAACCGCGGAATGGCAATGTGGAGTTCATCGTCCGTCCGCTTTGCGATCATCAACTCATAACTCTGCCGTGCCGTGTACGTCAGGAACGCTTCCAGCTCGCGGAACAACTCTGCCGAGCGATGCAATGTCTGCACCACGTTCGGGTTCACCTGCTCAATAATCGGCGGCAGGATATTGTGACGGATGAAATTCCGTGTGTAATGGTCCTTCAAATTGGAGGAATCCGTCCGGAACAAGAGTTGTTCCTGTTCCGCGTACTGCTCGACTTCACTCCGCAACGCAAACAACAGGGGCCTGATGATCTTCCTGTCTTCACGATAGACCGGGATGCCAGAAAGTCCCTGCACGCCGGCACCGCGGAATAAGTTCAGCAAGATCGTCTCGGCATTGTCGTTGGCATTGTGTGCCGTGGCAACCTTGTCGAACCCGCTTGAAAGCAACAGCTTGTCAAAGAACTCATAGCGCAGTTTACGCGCCGCATCCTGAATACCAAGCTTGTTATGACGCGCATATTCATCGGTGTGAGCGCGTTCAACATACAACTCAAAGCCATGATGGCGGGCGCATTGGGCAACATGCTGTTCGTCGCCTTCGGACTCGCTGCCGCGCAACTGATGATTGAAATGCGCAACGATGATGCTTAACCCAAGTGAGCGCTGCTCTTTTGCAAGGAGATCGAGCAACACAATCGAATCAGCACCGCCACTTACAGCAACAACGATCTTATCCCGCTCTTGGATTAATCGTCGGCGTCTGCTATACTCATGAAATCGCGTGAGAAACGTTCTCGACGAGAACATACTACTTTTCTCCCCGTAGGAAAAATTCCCCTTGAACGTACGAACAACACATACTGTGGTCGTCTGTGTGGGGAGTACACAAGCATAACCATGGTAGTTCGGTACCTGCTCTTGAAGGGGAGTGGACCGCTTGTCCAGCGTAGCGGGAGAGGGATTCGAACCCCCGACACATGGATTATGATTCCATTGCTCTAACCAGCTGAGCTATCCCGCCATATGTAACTCTGCCAGCCCAACAGTCTCGCCAAATCGCGAGAACGAACACGACAGAAAGGGTTCCGGTGCAAACCTGCGCGCAATGGTGGCCATCACTGCAAAATAGACAGGCCAAGGGGGCTATTTGTTGGAAAAATATAACACTTAATGCTCTAAAGAGCAAGAGATTGAAACCAGTCGGCCACCGTTTTCGCTTTGTTATTCGCGGGTCAAATGGATATATTCTTCTGTGCGCTGTGGCACCAAGGGAATTGCATCGAATGCCCATGACAAGCAATCGTTATGATAGGGGAACAGGTTTCCAATCGATGGCAACGGATCATCCCATCGATAGGTACGATCAACCCCGCCTTTTCTCCATCGGACATGCATTTGAATATTGCGAGGAAATTACAAGGCGGCACTACGAGAACTTCCCGGTTGCTTCCCTGTTTATTCCGGCGTCATTGCGCCCCTATGTAGCCGCCATTTATGCGTTTGCCAGAACAGCCGACGACTTCGCCGACGAAGGGAAGCTTTCAGCTCAAGAGCGTCTGGCAAGATTGGACGAGTGGGAGGAGAAGCTTGATCGATGTTTTGAAGGAGTAGCCAGCGATCCTATCTTCGTTGCACTTGCCGAAACTGTTTCCCGTTGCGGGATTCCCAAGAAACCCCTTTCTGATTTGTTGATCGCTTTTAGAGTGGACGTAACTCGCAACCGGTTTCCAACGTTTCATGATCTGTTGGAATACTGTACACACTCTGCAAATCCGGTAGGCCGACTGGTGCTCTATATTTTTTCATCCGCAACAGATCGCATGATGGGTTTTGCGGACAACATTTGCACAGCGCTCCAGCTTGCAAATTTCTGGCAGGATGTTTCCCTTGATTGGCAGAAAGGGAGGGTGTATCTCCCTCTTGAAGATCTACAACGATTTGGTTATACTGAAAATGATCTTGCGGCAGGAACGTATGATGAGCGATTCCGCAAGCTGGTCAAGTTCCAGGTCGACCGAACCAAACGATATTTTGAATCCGGCAAGCCGCTGTTGGCTGAAGCGCCCGATGACTTGAAGTTCGAATTGCGGCTTACGTGGTTCGGAGGTCAGACCATCCTCAAAAAAATCGAACAAGCCGACTATGACGTGCTCACAAAACGTCTTGTCATCACTTCGTTGGACAAGGCAGGGATCTTCATGAAAGCAATCGTCAGAAGGGTGCGATGAGCGCTGCGGCCACAATACTTACGAAGCAGAGCAACACAAGTTTCTACTACTCGTTCTTGCTCTTGCCACGGGAGAAGAGAGAGGCCATTCACTCCGTCTACGCATTCTGTCGCTATACGGACGATATCGTTGACGAGGAATTGGACGAGCGGCGTAAAGTTGTCCTGCTCCGTAAATGGAGGATGGAGCTCGGTCTTGCCCTCCGCGGTACATCAACGTATCCCATCCTTAATCAGCTTGGCGCAACTGCGCGCCGGTTCAACATCCCCGTTGATCATTTCTACGATCTCATCCGCGGTGTGGAGATGGATCTTTCCAAAACCCGGTACGAAACGTTCGAAGAGCTCAAGGAGTATTGTTCACTTGTCGCGTCCTCCGTCGGGCTGATGTGCCGGCAAATCTTCGGCTATAAGAACGAATCGACACGCGACTATGCCGCCAAACTTGGTATCGCCCTGCAACTCACGAACATACTCCGCGACATCAAGGACGACGCACGACGGGGACGAATCTATATACCCCGCGAGGATTTGCGGCGATTCGGCTGCAGCGAAGACGATATTTTGAATTGCAGATACACACCGGAGTTTGTCAACCTGATGCGGTTCGAAGTGAAACGTGCCAGCGATTACTTCGATAGCGCCCGCGCAGCATTGCAGGATGATGACAAATATTTCTTCTTTGCTGCCCGCATCATGTGGTCGATCTATGCGCATACGCTGCACCGGATCGAGCTTCGTAACTACAATGTGTTCGAGCGACGTATTTCCATCTCAAAACTTCTGAAGTTTCTCATTACCTTCCGCTATTGGCTTAGTCATCAGCTCAAGTATTCATGGCGTGATCATTCGCCTGAAACACTCCCAACCAACGGCCGGTGACGACCGATCCTGTTATTATTGTTGGCGGTGGATTGAGCGGACTGTCTGCCGCTGTTGCATTGAGCTCGCGTGGAACCCCAGTCGCTCTCTTCGAGCAAAAACCTGCGCTCGGTGGACGGGCGTATTCGTTCACAGATGCGACGACCGGTGAAACAATCGACAACGGTCAGCACGTCCTGATTGCGAGCTATGAAAGGACGATGAAGTTCCTTGAAACAATCGGCACACGCGACCTGCTGAAGTTTCAACTGCTACCGGAGCTCCTGTTTCACCATCCCCGGCGCGGCTTCCAACGACTTTCGCTGCCGAGCCTTCCACCACCTCTCCACTTGATATTCGGGATCCTCCAATGCGGGTTATTTTCATGGAGGGATCGGTGGAATATCCTTCGCGCTGGTCATATGCTCAAGGGTGTCGATGAAAGAGAAATCAAAGACCTGACGATTGATCAGTGGTTGGATTCAGCTGGTCAGACTGCGGAATGCAAGCACTCTTTCTGGGAACCTCTTGCTGTCTCGATCATGAACGAACACATGACAGCGGCCTCTGCGCTGTCGTTTGTGCGGTCGTTGAAGAAGGCATTTCTCGGGGGAAGGAATAATGCATCATTG
>CAYPVN010000011.1:0-4365 GCA_964414155.1 uncultured Chitinophagales bacterium | reverse complement strand
CATCTTTGGTTCGACTCTGATGACATGAAAGACGAGTTTGTCGGTCTGATTGGCAGACGTGTGCAGTGGATCTTCAATAAACGCAAGATCCAGAACACAGATGGCAAGGGTGGTCATGTCTCGGCGGTCATCAGTGCGGCGCATGAATTCGTGGGGCTCACCAATGATGAACTGATTCGCCTGACGATGGAGGACCTCCGCAGCGTGTATCCAACAATTCCCGATCAACCTACTCATGCAGTTGTGATCAGGGAAAAACGTGCGACGTTCTCATGCACTCCTGCGACCGAGCGGCTGCGCCCATCTCAGAAAACTCCGATACCAAATCTCTTCCTTGCCGGAGATTGGACAGACACCGGATATCCGGCAACAATAGAGGGTGCGATTGCAAGCGGTGAAAAATGTGCCGGTCTTGTGCGCGAGTTGCTAATCCATGAATAAAACAGTAATCTCATGACGTCTCCCGCTGAAAGATGCTCATTGGTTCATTGCTTTTCGTTGCTGAAATAGAGATATTGCCTCCGATCCCACTGTTGGTTACAACCTGCATATAATGCTGAATGATAAGATCATATTATTGGTGGATGACGAGCCGTCAATCCTCAACGCGACGAAGGTCGGGTTGATTGATAGGGGGTTCAATGTCCAGGCTGTCGATGGCGCGGAAGCGGCGTTGAAGGCTGTCCGGTCGATCAAACCGAGTCTTGTTGTGTCCGATCTGGTCATGCCGGGGACGAACGGCTTCGAGCTGTTTCAGGAAATGAGGAAGAAGACCGGGTTTGAATCCGTTCCGTTTATTTTCCTGACGGCTGTTGACGATTACTATGCAAAGAAATTCGGCCAACAAGTGGGTGGGGCTGCCTACATCACCAAGCCTGTCGATCTAGATGAGCTGGAACGAATCATAAAGGACAAGATAGGCGAGTAGCCCCGAATCGTTTTCCTCACCATCCCGTTGAGCGAACGGGATATCTTATCTATGGAACAGTCTCCAGGCAGAATACAGTGCATCGATTTCATGCGGGGCTTTGCCGTCATCGTCATGGTGGTGGGGCACAGCATCGATTCCGTGTTGAGCATCGATGAGCGGACGACAGCATTGTTCCGTCTGCACGACGCAGTACGTGGCTTTACGGCCCCGCTGTTTCTTTTCGTATCGGGATTTGCGTTTTCAGTTGCGACGGAAAGGAAGTGGGCTACATATCTTTCGTTGTCGACTCCAACTCTGAAACGCTTCGGCAACATCGTTCTCTTGCTGATCATCGGCTACGCATTGCACTCCCCATTTTTTTCCCTCAACAAAATTCTATTTGAAGCGAACCTTCAAGAGTACATGCAGTTCTTTCAGGTGGATGTCCTCCACTGTGTAGCCATCAGCCTGCTTCTTCTGCATCTGATAATCTTCGTGACGCGCACGCCGCGAGCATTTGCCCTTTCCACTCTCGGAGTTGCTGCCGCCATTATCGTGGCGACGCCGATTGTCTGGTCTGTCGATTTTGCTCCACTCATCTCGTCGGTTCTCTCGCCGTATTTCAATCAACAACAACTATCCATCTTCCCGCTCTTCCCGTACGCGTCATATCTTCTTGCCGGTGCGGTGACGGGGCATTTCTTCCTTGAGGCAAACCGAAAAAAAAGAGAAGGGATATTTTTTCTTAGAGTGGTACTATGGAGTGGTTCGTTTGTGATCGGTGCACTCGTCCTCGACATCATTCCGATTTCGATCTACCCGGCTCATGACTACTGGAAGGCAAGCCCGCTGTTCATTTTGATACGCTTTGGTATCGTTCTCTTGATCGTTGCAGGGTTTTGGGCCACACGGAGGATTCCACCGGTGGCCGCCCGACAGCTCACGCTGCTCGGCCAGGCGTCGCTATTTGTTTACGTGTTCCACCTGGTTCTCGTCTACGGTTCTGCTGCGAACAACGGGCTTGCCCAAGTTCTGGGACAAACGCTTGTGTACCACGAGGCACTCCTCGTTGCCCTGCTCGTTCTTGCTGTGGTGATCGTGATTGTCCACGTGTGGCATTACCTTCTCACATATCGCTACTTCCCCGCACGATTTGCTCAGGCCCTCACAGTCGGGACGCTGTTCTTTTTCTTCTTTATAAATCCGTATTGACGTTGTGTTGAACACCATGAGCAGCGTCATTCTGAGCTGCGCTTGAGAGCCACGAAGAATCTGCAATGTGAGAATCACAATGAATGAAGCACCTGCTTCACCGTCCCAACCGGCCAGGCCCAGGCGTGTGGAGTACATCGACCTGCTGCGTGGGTGGGCTGTCATTGTTATGATCGAGACGCACGTTTCGAACGCGACCCTTACGTCAGAAATTCTTGCAAGCGACCTGTTCGGCTATCTGAAATTCCTCAACGGGCTTGTCGCACCCTCATTCCTCTTTGCCTCAGGTCTTGCCTATGCGGTGACGACCCGACGAAAGCTGCCAGACTACCTTGCCTTCGGCAGACCGCTGTTCAAGCAGTTCGGCCGACTGCTGTTCGTTCTTGCAATCGGATACATTCTCCACCTCCCAAAGTTCTCTCTCGACCGGCTTCTTTACGAGACCACAGAGAGGGAGTGGCAGATATTCTTTCAAGCCGACGTGCTGCATTGCATTGTCGTCAGTCTCTTATTCATGCATGTGCTGCTCCTTCTGTTGAGAACCGAGAGACGTTTATACTCTACGCTTATCGGCATTTCGTTCGTTGTCGTGTTTTTGACGCCGATAGTGTGGGGTATGGATTTTGGGAACGTGCTTCCCTGGCCCCTTGCTGCGTACATAAATGGTCTGCACTTTTCTTTGTTCCCCCTCTTTCCGTGGTCAGCGTTTCTCTTTGCGGGAGCGATCACCGGGTATTTCTACCAGAACGCGAAGGAGGGAAAGCTCGAGGAAGGATCAACCAAAAAAGAGGAAGCGATGATGCGATCGCTGATCTGGGTCTCGGGTTCAGCCGCTCTTCTTTCGTTTGCAATCGAACCGTTTGCCGCCGCTGCGTACCCGGTCTATGACTACTGGCTCTTCAGCCCGAGTTTCTATTTCCTCCGTCTCGGATTGGTGATGGCGCTGTGTGCTGGGATGTTCTTCTTCGAACGTCACAGGGGAGTGTCGCCTGCCTCTGCGATCACGTTGATCGGACGCGAGTCGCTCTTTGTCTACGCGGCTCATCTGCTCCTGATCTATGGCAATTTTGCGAAGTTCAATTTCCGGAACGAGGTGAACCACACATTCGGCTATCTCGAAGCTGGCATTACAACGGTCGTCCTCATGGTATTGATGTATTTCCTCGCGAAAGTGTGGAGCGCGATCAAGAAGGGACCGCCGAAATGGAAGCTCGTGGTGAACATCGGCGCGCTGGTGATCTTCCTCGGTGTGTTCTTCTTCGGACCTGGGCAGTAGGGAGTTGACAATTATGAATTGCCAATTGTCAATGACCTTGCACTTCCTCTCCAAATTCCCTACTCTTGATCGTTCATCATTCTCAATTCATCGTTCGCAATTCACCATTAGATCATGCACAAACTAGTCTTGCTTCGTCACGGCGAATCACAATGGAATCTGGAAAACCGCTTCACCGGCTGGGTGGATGTCGATCTTTCTCCAAAGGGTGTGGAGGAGGCACGGCAGGCCGGCCGCGCGCTGAACCAGGAGGGCTTTGTGTTCGACGTCGCTTTCACCTCGGTCCTCAAACGCGCGATCAGAACACTGTGGCTTGTCCTGGATGAAATGGATCAGATGTGGCTACCAATTCACAACTCCTGGCGGCTGAACGAACGTCACTACGGCGCGCTCCAGGGATTAAACAAGTCGGAAATGTCAGCCAAGTACGGCGAGGAGCAGGTGCATATTTGGCGTCGGAGTTACGATGTCCAGCCGCCTGCTCTCGAACGCACCAGTCCCATGTTCCCGGTCAACGACCAGCGCTATAAGAACATGGATCCCAAAGACCTCCCCCGTACCGAATGTCTCAAAGATACCGTCGCACGCTTTCTCCCGTACTGGCACGAAGTCGTTGCGCCGACGATCCGGAGCGGCAAGCGGGTGCTCATCGCCGCGCACGGCAACAGTCTCCGCGCGCTCGTCAAGTATCTCGATAACATTGCCGATGATGCCATCACAGAGCTGAATATTCCAACAGGCATGCCTCTCGTCTACGAGTTAGATGATAACCTGAAGGCGCTCAGAAGTCGATACCTTGGGAGTGAAGAGGAAATCAGGGCAAGGATGCAGGCAGTTGCAAACCAGGGAAAGGCGAAGAAGTAATTGTGAATTGTGAACGTTGAATGGTGAATTGTCAATTGTGAGTGAAGGACGTGGCAAAAGGAGACGATATACAGGAGCGGCTTATTGAGTTTGCGGTGAAGAT
>CAYPVN010000010.1:20410-23720 GCA_964414155.1 uncultured Chitinophagales bacterium | reverse complement strand
GTTCTTCGCAAAGAGAACGATGGACTCTGCCTCGGGATACTCGTCGGGATAGTAATGATCGGCGATTGCAAGCGCCTTCCGATTGAGCGCGCGGAAACCGGACGTACAGTCGGTGATCCGAACGTGAGTAAGCAATCGGTGAAGAAATTCAAAATATCTAATCCCAATCCTTCGACTGAACGTGGACTGGAAACCTTTGCGTTCAAGAAAGCGCGAACCAATGACGACGTCAGCGTTCATGGTCTCAAGTGCTTTCACCAGCTTCGGGATCTCCTCTGCCGGATGCTGTCCGTCGCCGTCGACCTGTACCGCACATTCGTATCCGTGTCGGACCGCGTAGCGAAACCCTGTTTGCATGGCAGCGCCAATGCCGAGATTTATCGGATGGGAGAGCACAACAGCGCCAGCTCTCATGGCCTCTTCCCGGGTTCTGTCCCCTGAGCCGTCGTTCACGACAACAACATCGTATCCAAGCCCAAGTGATCGAACGTCCTTGATCACCCCTTCAATTGAAGCCTCTTCATTATACGCCGGCACGATGACGAGAGTCTTCATCGATCACCTGACCAGCCGTGAACGGATGAATTGCTTCACATCGTGTGTCCTCCCGACTACCTCTTTCAGCGTTACGGGCACGTATCCCTGTAGCGCCCGTGCCGTTATCCACGTCAGAAAGAGTGAGGCGGCCACGTATCCAATGGTAGCTCCAAGTCCACCGAGGAGCGGGATCAATATCATATAAAAGAGGACAGAAACAACAAGCAACTGCATGCTCAGATAAAACAAAGGTTTTGCATGACCGAGGCCCATCAGGATGTTCGCTGCCACCGCATAGAGTGGAGTAATGAGAGCTAGGACGGAGAAGATCTGTACAAAAATGATTGCATCTGCGTACTGTTCGCCGATCAATGTTAACAATGTTGACGGGAAGAAGAGAAACAGAAAGAATACCGGCAACAGACCCAGTGTCGCGAACGAAATGGATTTCTCGGCAATGATCTTTAAAGTGCTCCACTCACCCCGCGCAGAAATTCGGGAAGTAGCGGGCATGATAAACATCTGGATTACCTGTGCCATCGTGTCGAATATTCTCAAGAACACTTTGACAGAATTGTACACTGCAACCTGCACGGGACCGGAGAAGGCTGAGAGAAAAAACGAATCGACCTTGGTGTACACAAAAAAATTGGTGAGACTGCCGAGCGAGTACTTTCCGTAATTCCAAAGAAGGAGCAATGATTCGCGGTGGGGCCTCAGGCTAACCCGCATCCACGACCGTACGAACAGAAGACCAATCAGTGAAGAAAACGACAGAGAGATGAGGTTGATGATGATCAAGTCGAGAGCTGAGTCAAACGTACCGTAGATAGTATAGAGCGCGATCAAGGCAACTGCTCCGAGGAAGTGCGCCGCATCCGTCCAGAATATTTTTTGCATCATGAACCGTGTCTGCAACAACACCAGCGCAAAGTTTCTGATGAGTGAGGTAATCAGAAGCGCCGGCATGTAGAGCATGAGATCTCCGAATGCCGCGGAGTTCAACAACTCGCCCAGGGGTTGCCGCACAAGGACGGAGAGAACGGAGAACGCGATCACAAAGAGAATGTTCAGAAACAGTGCCGCGCTGATGATCTCGGGCCGGTCCGGTCGATCTTCAGCGGCAAACTTCAGCAAGGGCTGGAGGGCAAAGGCCATTGCAAGCCCGGAGATGATCAGGAAGAGCTCCTGAATAAGGACAAAGTTTCCAAACTCTTCCTTCGGCAACACCCTGATTACCAGAACGACGTAGCCAAAACCATAGACAACAGGCAGTGCCTTATCCGCCGCTCCCCATATGCCCTTGCTGAGATGCTTGCCGAATTCCACCGTCAGCGCCGCGTTGTAAAGAGAAACCGGACAGCTGCAAGTCCGTTGACCAGCAGGTTCAGCCACGGGAACACCAGCCAGTGATACCACCGGGCGTACCGGGCGAAGAAGCGAAGATTCCCGACAAACTTATTCTTCGTCTTGTACCACGAAAGGTGTCCTCCCACACTGCCGGAAAGCTTGTGCCAGACGTGGGCCTTAGGCTCGTAGATAATGTCGTATCCGGCGCGCCGTATACGCTCGGACCAGTCCGCATCTTCGCCATAGATATGAAAGGACTCATCAAGAATTCCGACACGCTCTATGACTTCCCGCTTGGTCAGAACACAACATCCAGTCGCATAGTCGATTTTGCGGGAGGTATCATATAGATCGTTATCGGGCTTCCGGATACCAAGGTGTTTCATTGTCCCTGTCCACATGGAAATCGCTCCGCCCGCAAACCAGACCCTGGTCGGATCGTCGTGGTAGTAGATTTTAGGTGAAACCATTCCAATGGTGCGATCCGTCAGGATGCGTGTAACCATTGTTGACAGGAAATCCGTTGCAACAGTCGTGTCATTATTCAGCAGGAGAAACAATTCTCCACCATTCTCAAGACCGTTACGGATTCCGGCGTTCGTTCCTCCTGCAAAACGGAGGTTCTCCGACATCTCGATAACCGTCACATCCGGATAGGCATCGCGGATTGCCGCCGCCGATCCGTCGGTGGAAGCATTATCGACGACGACCATCCTGTAATTCGCATATGAAACACCCTTGAGGGATCGCAAGCACTCCAGCGTGACGTTCTTGCCGTTCCAGTTCACAAGAATGATAAACACCAATGGTGTATCGGAAGGCTGCGAGCTCACGCCCTTGAGTTTGGTTGTTCCGCGTGCGAGTATACCGTGCGTTCAAAACGCAATAAGATAACACTTATTCAGCATCTGAACAATACAGCAGCGCCTGTTTTCTATGATTTCGCCAGAAGATACACGACACCGGTGCACAGAAGTTCCCTGAGCAGAGGGATTCTCGCAATGGGACCGGCAGGAATCGGTTTGAGGCTGAAGCGGATGTGGTTCGGACTGATCAGATACGCCTCCTTCCCGGCAATGTGGAGCCCGCCGCGTACAATGAGATCCTCAAACTTTCGCATACCCATTTTGAGGCGACCAAGCTTCTGGATTTCTTTCACAAAAGGGGCGTGTTCTCCTTTCAGGCGCGGAAGGATAAACGACATCGAAAGCGGTAAGAGATGGAAGAAAGGTATCTTGGCGAAATGTGTGCGAAGGAGCTGTTGGTGCGCGCCATACGCCGAGTAGTAAGGTGGAAAGGTGATCAGGAGCCTACCGTTCGGCTTCATGTAGCGCTTTAATTTTCCGACCATTGCGTCCTTATGATCAAGATGTTCAAATACATCATGAAGAATGACAAGATCGAACTGGCGATCGAGAAACGG
>CAYPVN010000010.1:15380-20310 GCA_964414155.1 uncultured Chitinophagales bacterium | reverse complement strand
GATGTTCAAATACATCATGAAGAATGACAAGATCGAACTGGCGATCGAGAAACGGAGTCGTCTCCTCATACAGATTACCGGGCAGGAATGTAATATCACGCCCGCCGTTGAGCTGGTGTGCGAGATCAATGCGTTCATGATCGATATCGAATCCCACACAGTTTGCCCCGCGATCATGGATGGCACATAGTCCCCCGCCTTCCGCGCAGCCGACATCAAGTACGTCTGCATCTTTCAGCGTTAAACCCCACCGCTCAAGTAGCGGCACCATGAAACGGCCTGAGACATCAAACTCATACTGCCAGTATTTTCGATCGTGTTCTGTAACTTCCATCATGATAGGAGACTGAAGTGGTGAGTCATCGTGAAGAACGAGTTCGCTTTATAGCGTACACTTCGATGCGATCGCCGAGCACACTAAATAGTGACGTCAAGAGATAATTGGGATACTGGAATAGCCTCTTGCCAATGCGTTGAGCGGTCGTTCCCCGTAAGGCAATGTCTTTTGGACGGATCATGGTCGCACGTGCGTGAATGATCTCAAAGCCGCACCTGTCAAGAATTCGTCCGAGACTCTTCGGTCGATACTCGAAGAGATGGTACGGTGGGAGATTGATTGTTGCCTTTTTTCCGAGAAGGCCATAGACGAGAAATCCGATTCGAGAAAACATCGTGTTTGTTTGTGTCGGGCAAGCCAGAACGAGAAGACTGTCCTGACTGCTTATCCGGTTGATTTCAGTCAGCGTTGCGGTGGGATCAGGGAGATGCTCGATGACGTCTCCCATGAACACAACATCAAAGCTGTCATCGAGGAATCGTGCTGCCAGGAGATCGCCAGTGACGACATCAAGCCCAAATTTCTCCCGTGCAAGCTGTGCGGCATCCTCTGAGAATTCCACACCCCGGACGGTATATCCAACATCCCGAGCGGCATGCAGAAACGCGCCCCCGGCACATCCTATTTCTAGAAACCTCCCCCCCGGTTTGAATCGCCTGATACGCTGCAGCAGCCGGTGATCAACGATACCGCCGATCGATTCTTCATCGAAGTAACTTCCAGCATGGCCGCACCGGAAATCTCCCTCAAAATATTCCTTTGAATAGAGTTGAGTGATTTCCTCCGCTGTGGGTTGCGGATCCAGGAAGATGATGCCACAATTCGTACAGGCAATGGCCTGGAGCCACTTCCCCGCGAAGCGATATCCAAATGGTTTTGTTTCCAGCTTCAACGAATGACAGATCGGGCACCGCATTTCCGTCATCGACTGTCCACCAGCTCTTCAATGCTGCTAACAAGATTCTGCCATGAGTACTTGTGCTTTTCCTTCCGGACCCTGGCGACAAATGCATCCCGCTTATTCTCATCATAGTAACGACGGATGGAATGTGCAAGACTCTTTGCATCCCCCGGTGGCACGAGAAACCCGGTTGCACCGTCCAGCACAACCTCGCTCAGGCCCCCGACGTCAGTTGCAATGACCGGCAGGTCGAAATTGTAGGCGATCTGGGCGATCCCGCTTTGCGTCGCGGAAAGATACGGCAGCACCACTATATCCGCCGCCGAGAAATAGAGATGCACCATGTCGTTTTGCACATAATCGGAAACGAGAGTCACCCTGTGCTCAAGGTGCAATGCCGCAATCTGCTTCCGATATTTTTCCTCGTTGTCATAAAACTCACCAACCACCAGAAGATGAACGTCCATTTTCTCGTCGAGTTGCGCAACGGCATCAAGGAGAACGTTCAACCCCTTATATGCTCTTACGTACCCAAAGAACAGCAGGACTCGTTGTGCTCGAAGGCCGAGTTTCTTTCGCGCCTCTCCCCTTCCGATGGCATTCCCGAATAAATTATAGATCGGATGCGGCACGTTCTTGTAGCGCGCATTTGGCCAGAAGGAGTTGAGTTCGCGCTCGACAGCTTTCGACTGTACGATGAAATAATCCCCCTGGCGGAATGCATAGCGTGTGAACGCCACATCGCCGGGCCTGCGTTCATGCGGGACAATGTTGTCACAGACGAACAAGACCTTCGTGTCGGTTCGCCGCTTCGTCAGCTTCGCAATGGTTCCGAAGCAGGGACCGAAAAAGGGAAGCCAGTACTTGAAGATCAGCAGATCTGGCTTGCGTGTGCGGATTTCTTTGGCTACCCAGATCCAGTTAAATGGATTGATCGAGTCCACAAGTTGTGGTGCCGCTGTCGCATGCATCGCCTCTCCCGTCTCGTTCTGTGTCTTGCCCGGGAAGAGGAACGACGGATACTGACGCTTGAATGTGATCGTCTCGACCGTATGTCGTTCGCTCAACGCAGCAGCAAGCAGCGCATTATAGTGTGCGATGCCGCCGCGCAAAGGATATGCCGTGCTGACAATGAGAATCTTCATGACGGCCCTGCGCGTTCCCTTTTCTTGCGCAAAGAGTACAGCAGGCCCGCAAGTGAGAGTCCTGCCGAAGCAATGGTTATCCAGGCACCGGCGTAGAAACTTTTCGGCTCAAAACGTACCACTACGTCATGAGAACCAGCGGCAATCCGCATAGCGCGCAAGCTCCAGTCGGCCTGATACATTTTCTCAGGGCGGCCATCAACGTACGCATGCCACCCGGGATAATAGACTTCACTCAAGACGAGGTAGCCATCTTTCGGCGTTGAGACGGATAGCGTGATCGCGTTCAAAGTGTATGATGTGATCGACGCCGACCACTCAGTTGTGTGTATGGTATCGGCAAGAGGTGATTCCGGATCTTCTTCGAGAACGAGCATCCTGGCGGGATCGAAGTTGCCTCCCTCCATGAAGGCCCGTACCTCAGGTTCACCCTTGATGACTCTTGTATTATACACAAAATACGCACGGGGCAAGTAGGTTGTGGAACGGGCCAGGTTCATCGTCCGCTGCTGCTCGTCAACCACAATGCGGTACTTGGCGTTTAGCATGTCGCGTACTTGATCCCAATCCTTTCCGGGCAGATACGCGCGCTGTAACCCGAGTGGGGTGTATCCTTCCATCAGAAAAATCCGGTCGATCATCCCCTGGTTCCGATCAAGAATCATTGTCCCCTTCTCACGCGAGTTCACCCGGAAGTATTCTTGCTTACCATCTTCTTTCAGAAACTTCACAATCTCTGCAGAGCGACCATAGTAGTCTTTCGGATCCAGTGCGGAGTTATTCTGATTGAAGCCAAAGAGAGAGATATCCAAATATTGAACAAGGCAGACGCCAACCACACCAACAACTGGAGAGATTTTTCTCCGGATCAAGAGAAACAGGATCACAGATACAGCTAGTGTTATCAACAGCATTGTGGTTGCCGCGTTGGTTGCTATCGCATGCACCTGTTCATAGAGCCTCAAATCGTTAGTCGGCTGGAGAAATCCAAACTGTACAACAATCCAGATTAGCACACCGAATGCCCCGACGAGAGCAACTACCTTTTGGAAGCTCTTCTTTTCTGGTTCTGATAGATCCAACAAGCGTTGAAGGCCAAAGCCGCCGAGAAGAGCGCCGGCAAACGTAAACAAGAGCGACATCCTGCCGGGGTTTCTGAACTTCTCAAAACCCGGTATAAAGTGGAAGAAAAACCTATGCAGGATGAAGCTATCCCCGAGTGCGTACAGGATGGCGAACAACATGACACCAGAATAGAAAGCAATATGAGGGTTCCTCCGCACGAGAGAAAATGCCAGCAGGACGAACACCAGCGCCGCAATGCCGATATACAAGCAGGTTTCAATGTATTGTCCATACCCACCGAGTCCCCAGAAAGTGACGCCCTGTGCGGTCATTGCGCCGAAGAATTTAGGAACGACGATCGTGATGAGTTGTTCCCATGTCAATGAGCCGTCAAGCGACTTCTGGTACGTAATTTCCGCGCGCTGTGAATAGCCCGCGAGTTCCATCGTCGGGAGAAGTTGGATGGCCGAGAGAGCCAGGGCAATGACGATAAAGCCCGCCGCGAACGGCACCATCGGCAGTGATGGTTTGAACCCTTGTGATCGCGATAAGGAGATGAATTCAAAAAGAAACAGAACCAGGAGAAAGAAGAAAACATACAGCGAGAGCTGTGGCGAACCCGCAAGCACGGCTTGGCCGATTAACGCACCGCCAACAATCATACTGAGTATCGAGCGTTGCAGCAATGCCTTCCGAAACAATAACACGATCAACGGCAACCAGGCTGCCTGACAGACAAATGTTTGATGGATTGCGTGCGTGATGAGAAACCCTGAAAGGCCGAATACAAGTCCGCTGAAAAGCGCCGCCCAGTTTTTCAAGCCATACTGCTTTGCAAGGTAGTACATGCAAATTGCGGCAACGGCGAAATGCAGAACGTTGTGCGTCTCCAGCGCGTAAAACGGCAAGCGCTCGCCGCGAACGAACAATGTCAGGAGAAGATTGGGTATATAAAAGAGAGCGGTCTGGATGTCGGCCTGAAAGGGCATCCCGTTAAACGTGAATGGATTCCAGAGAGGCAGTTCACCACTGGCGAGCGACACCGCGGCGAAGTTCCTCCACGGATAGTATTGATAAAGAAAGTCCTCCCACATGAACGCCTTCTGAAAGAGAATATCGCGGAAGAACACAACGACAAGAACGACCAGGGCAAGCATGGCCTGCCAGTCCTTGATGTCGTGCAGCGGATGTTCAGCGGGAGGAGAGCTCTTACGCAGCTTTGGTTTGCTCATCAGCCGAGAGATGTTTAAGCTGCCGGACGCAGGCGTCGAACACGGTCTTCACCGAGAGATATTGCATGCAATCGTTGGGGCAGACCGGAGAATAATAACAGGTGCAGTCGAAGTCCGGCTTGAGAATTTCCCCCAATCCGTACAGCTCGAACTCGTGATGATTGAAAATGTTATTGAAGAGGACAATACGTTTGCTCAACCCTATCGTAATGTGCGTTGCCATGGTGACTGCAGTGACCACGAGATCACA
>CAYPVN010000010.1:0-15280 GCA_964414155.1 uncultured Chitinophagales bacterium | reverse complement strand
CCGAGGAGGAGCGGTGCGTAGCCAGCCCTTTTCAGGCGTTGTGCGAGTGCAACCCAGTTCTTCTCGGCCCACAGACGGGACACCCAGCGTCCACCGCAACCTGTATTCAATCCGACAACTTTCTTTTTCGTGGGGAGCTTCCACGTATAGCCAAGTTCGCTGAAGGAGTCGAGGATATACTTCTCACCGGAGAATTGCAGGCCGCAGGTCTCGAAAATTTCTTCAGGATAGCTCTTGGTGTTCTCTTTGTTCAGATCGTCGAACGCGCCCGTCATAAATTTCGTTACGGCATCACGGTCAATGGGCGCAGGTTTTCCATTCACGAGTGTGAAGCCCTTCTTGATGCGTGCCGAGATCGTAGCCGTCAACGCACAAGCTTCCCTGTCTTTGTCGAGGTTGTAAACGATATCGAAGAGTGTGGCGTTCAGGGTGACAAGGCTTTGCGGAGTGAACGGAAGGACCACATCCACCATGCGGGGAATCACCTCAGGCGAGAGCGTCAACCACCAGATACGAGCTTGCGGGAAGAGAACCTTCAGTTTATGGAGCAGCGGTGTTGTCCGGATGACATCACCGAGAGCGCCCAACTTGATGATGAGAATATCGGAAGTGACACGATCATAATGTGTACAATCCTTCCCTTCCTCATCAATACAATGAACACCGAATTGCTTGTGCGGCTTGCAGGGGACGTCGCCGCGGAAGAAACGGCAGTCAACTTTCAAAGCCTTGACAGATCCCCACGGTTTCGCCATGCAACGCTGCTCCTGTTACCGGATATAATCTCTGATCGCGTATTGCTCCTCGGCCTGCCGAGACTTGCTGATCATCTCGCCCAACAATCCAATGGAAACAATTTGAATGCCGACGATGATCAACAGGATACCGCCAAGGAACAGTGGCCGGTTGCCCAGGGATGTCTGACCCTGAAACCACTCCACCACCAGCCATGCATCAATGATAAGTCCGGCCACAACCGAGAGCACTCCCCACAACCCGAAGAGATGCAGCGGCCTTCGAAAATATCGCGTGGTGAACAGGACAGTGACAAGATCGAGGAATCCCTTCCAGAAGCGTCCCATGCCAAATTTGGTCTTGCCGTACCGTCTCGGTCGGTGTTGCACAACCATTTCGCCGATTCTAAATCCTTCCCAGTGTGCAAGTACCGGAACGTACCGGTGGAGTTCGCCATACACTTTCACCGTCTTTACAACCTCTTTCCGGTAGGCTTTGAGACCGCAGTTGAAATCATGAAGCCGGATCCCGGTCATGATGGAGGTAATGAAGTTAAAGAATCTCGACGGGATGGTTTTGGTGATCGGGTCGCGGCGAACTTTTTTCCAACCTGAGATGAGGTCGAACCCTTCGTTCAGCCGCTTCGAGAGTGCCGGTATCTCAGCCGGATCGTCCTGGAGATCGGCATCCATGGTAATCACAGTATCGCCCTGGGCTTTCTCGAAACCGACCGAGAGTGCGGCGGATTTCCCATAGTTGCGGCGAAAGCGGATGATCTTCACGTGATGATCGAAGCGCTTAAGATCGCGCAAAACCTGGAACGACCGATCCGTGCTGCCATCGTCCACAAAAAGAAGCTCGTACCGGACGTTCATGCGAGCAAGCGTGGAGCGGAGCTGTTGATGGAGATCCTTAAGCGATCCCTCTTCATTATAAAGAGGGATGACCACGCTCATCTGAATGCCCTGTTGAGTACCGCGTTGTCTTCCTTGCTGCCCGCCCCCCGGTTGTTTCCGCTCTTCTTGCGCCCCGGATTGCGCTTGGGCTTTGCCGGAATCGGAGCCCGGTTGCCGGGTTGCATTCTGTTGTCCCTGCCGACTCTGATGCCTCCGTTGTGGAAACCGTTGTCGTTGTGATGACGGGCCTCGACCCGTTCCCGTGCCCTCCGAGGGCTCTTGAGGTTGTTCAGTCTGCTTTGCCCCAGTTTCTTCGCGTTCGTGTGGTGTTTGGGTTGATTCGTCAGGCATATGAATATTGTCGGAGAGAGAATGCGTTCTGGTGATGAATTAGACCCTTGATCAAACTAACCAAATCCCTTCTGAAAATCAACGGAACCATCATCGGGCCCTGCAACGCAACTCATTGTGTTCGTTGACATTCGGAACGCACTTGGGTATATTGAAAAGTGTTGAATGCTATTCGGATGGCGAATCCAGAAGTCCGGTGCAGGGGAATCCGATCAAAACCTTACAATCCGAAATCTCAAAGCCTACCCGTCTTGCCAAGTTATACTAGGGGTTTCCATGGCGCTCTCACGCAAAGCAAAGATCTGGCTCATCATCCTTGGCATTCCGGTCGTTCTGTTTGTTGGCGCGGCGATTGCGCTGAAACTCTATTTTACGAACGAGCGACTGAAGGCCTTCATCGTCCCCAAAATAGAAGAAGTCACTGAACGCAAAGTATCAATCAGCAACATATTCCTTTCCGTCTTCCCCACGCTGGCCGTTGAGATCGACAGCCTCTCCATCTCAAATAAGAAAGGCTTCTCCGACAAGCCGTTTATTGCTCTGGACAAACTCGTGCTTGATGTGCGTCTCGCACCGCTCTTCAGAGGAAGCCTGGAAGTTACGACAGTGGTACTCGAGCGTCCCTGGATTTTGTTGGAGGTGAATGAAAAAGGAGCCACTAATTATTCCGAAAAGAGAGCCGAAGTTAAGGAAACCGGAAAAACCTCGGGTTCCGGTGGTGAGGGCGAGGCGAAAACTGGTGCGCAAGGGTACGGGCTCCTCCTCTCAAATCTCCAAATCATTGATGGAAGCATTGAGTACATCGACAGGAAGGGGAACTCTGCCACACGACTGGCGGGACTCAATCAGATGGTTCGGGTGGAAGTTGCTGCGGCGTCGAAGGAACTGCGGGTAGAAACTGACGGCACCATCGAAAAACTGAGTTACGGTTCCGTTACCACACCGCTCATATCGGATCTGCGGATCAAATACACAACAGCGCTGCTCTATCAACTCGATAAAGACCTTCTGACGATACAGAAAGGCGCGGCGAGTGTGCAGGACATCGCGCTGGACATCAGTGGCACGATTGCTTCGGTCACCGGTGTGCCCGTTTTTGACATGGTTTTCGGTTCTGATAAAGTAAACATCGCGGACATCTTCTCTCTCACTCCGAAAGAATACATGAAAAAAGCCGAGGGGTTGAAAGGAACTGGCACAGCACAGGTACAGATCACTATCAAGGGCCCGTTGACCGATTTGACCAATCCCGATGTGTACGGAAATATCTCTGCCACGAACGCCACTCTTCAGTACGCGCAGCTGCTGAAGCCGATCACCAACGTCAACATCGTATCGGACTTTACGCGAACAACGAAGAAACAAGAATTCCGGATGCAGAAGTTCTCTGCAACGCTGGGCACCAATCCACTGAGCGGAACGCTGTCCGTTGTGAACTTCCCCGCCAAAGGCGGGTCCGCCTCCGGCGGAGATGATCCTTCGCTGACGATGATGGTGAATGCGTCGATAAATCTGGCAGAGGTGAAGCAGTACTATCCCCTTGAAACTGGCACCGATCTGACCGGGATGCTGAAAGTGAATGTGAACATCGCGGGCGAGGTTGCAAACCCGCAGGCAATGAAGGCCTCGGGTACGATGGAGTTTCAGAATGTCACGATGAAATCTGCAACGAGCCCGCCTGCCGGACGGGCAGGCAAGAACCCGATCCAGAATCTGGAGGGTGCAATTACGTTCAATAACCAGATTGTCGAAGCGAAGAAGCTCTCGATGACGCTTGGCAAATCGGACCTCTCGCTGGCATTCTGGCTTAAGAACTATCTCTCAATGATGTCCGACGACAAGAACGCACCGAAGCCGATCGCGAACCTGACTCTCAATTCAAATCATCTCTACACCACGGATATCATGGGTGAACCGAAGCAAGAGGCCGGAGAGGGAAAGCCAGCATCTGCAACAACGGCTGCTCCCACCATAAAGGGAGCGAAAACTGCAAAGCCACAGCAGTCCGGCGTTCCCCTTCCGGATGTGGACATGGATGTCTCGGCGACGATTGGAACGCTGACCATGGAGAAGTTCGAGCTCAACAATGTTCGCGGGACGATGAAGATATCGAACGGTATCATTACGATGCAAAACCTATCGTGCAATGCGTTTGACGGATCGATCATCACGAAGGGGACGTTGAACATGCAAAATCCCGATCATCCCTCCTTTGACCTGGCACTGGACATGAACGGGCTTGACGGACATACGATGCTTCCGAACTTCACCTCGTTCGGCGAACGGCTTTTCGGCAAGCTGACCATGAACACGACGATGAAGGGAACGCTCGATGACACACTCGGCCTCGTCCCGCAATCGTTGAGTGGCCAGGGACGTGTACAGGTCGAGAATGGTAAACTCACCGGTGTGAGAGTCAACAAGGCGGTCGGCGAACTTCTCAAACTTCCCGATCTTGAGGTGATTAACTTTAAGGATTGGGCAAACAGCTTCACGATCAGCGATGGCCGGTTCCACATCAAAGACCTGAGAATCATGGCGCTCGACGCGGACTACATTGTGAACGGATCTCAGGGGCTTGATGGATCGCTGGATTACACGATGGCCTTGTTGCTTCCGGAAAAAACATCCGCGAAAGTGAACGTTCCAGGATTTGCCGGTCAAGCGGTGAACCTGTTCAAGGATGAATCGGGAAGGATGAAGCTGGATCTCACCGTGACCGGCACGTCCGATAATCCCAGGGTCGCCCTCGATACGAGGGCTGTGCAAAAAAAAGTAGAAGATTTGGCAAGACAGAAAATCGAAGGGGAGGCAAAAAAGCTTCAAGACGATTTGAAGAAGAAAGCAGGGGATGCCATAAAGGGATTATTCAAGAAGAAGAATTAGCGGCTGTGAGCATGACACTTCCCATGCGGCTTCGCCCGAAGAAATCGCTGGGGCAGAATTTTCTTCGGGACGAGAACATCGCACGCAAGATCGTTGCCGCCGTTTCACCTCGCCCCCGCGATGTAGTACTGGAAATAGGTCCAGGTGAAGGTGCCTTAACGAAATACCTCGCGCAGAAATCTCACAAACTCATTGTGGTCGACATTGACAGGCGCGCAACAGATCGCATGCGTGAACTCTACCCGGATGGTGATATGGAAATACTCAATCAGGACTTTCTCGAAATCGATCTTGTCAAGATTTCCGGCCAACGAAGGCAGCGTCTGCGGATCATTGGAAACATCCCATACAATATCACCAGTCCGATCCTGTTCCACGTGCTCGATCACCGTGAAGCCGTGGCTGATGCAACATTCATGATGCAAAAGGAAGTAGCCCGTCGACTTGTGGCCGTTCCCGATACCAAGGACTATGGGATACTCGCTGTCTTTTGTCAACTCTTTGCCGATGTGAAGCTGTTGTTCGATGTCTCTCACAATGCATTCTATCCAAAGCCCAAGGTAACATCATCGCTTGTCCAGCTTGTGATTCGGACCAGTCCGCGCTACAAGATTGTTGACGAACAATTCTTTCGGCGTATGGTTCGGTCTGTGTTCAGCAAGCGCAGGAAGACACTTCGCAATTCTCTCGCATATTTCGGTGAGGAAGAGAACATTGCAATACCGACCGCGTCGATTGCCAGTGACTTGCAACGTCGGCCTGAGAACCTTACGCTTGAAGAGCTTGTTCATCTCAGTAACGCATTGAAAACCAACCAGACAAATCCCGGTTCCCTCATCCGAACTCATGACTGACGAGAACACTCTCCCGGAAGCCCAGCAGCATCCGCCAACCACGTTCGTCCTTGAAGTGGATGACGAATTGCTGGATGACATCCTCGGTCTGATTCAAACCAAGTCACGCAACGAGCTGAAAAACATCATTGCCGATCTGCACCCCGCGGATCTGTCTGCGATCCTTAACAGGCTGGAGCCCGCCGATGCGAGCTACTTTTATTATCTGATCCCCGAAGAACTCGCCGGGGACGTGATCGTTGAGTTGAATGATTCGCAGCGCTCTCATCTGCTCGGTGAAATGCCCCACGCGCAGATCACACAGCTTGTCGATAAGATGGCTTCCGACGATGCCACAGATGTGATGCGTGATCTTCCGGAGAACGTGGCGAGGCACGTGCTGGACACGATGGAACATCCGGCGGCGACCGAGCTTCAAGAACTGTTACGCTATGCCGAGAATACTGCCGGCGGCATCATGGGCAAAGAAGTTGCAGTTGCTCCTGCGGATGCCACGGTAAAAAAAGCCATTCAGATTATCCGAAAAAAGGCGAAAGAGACCCATCGGATTTATAATCTCTATGTTGTTGATGAAACCGGTGTACTGCAGGGCGTGATTCCCATCGAGCAACTACTCCTGCACACACCGAACCGCCGGCTCCGCAAGATCATGAATACCGAAGTAATTAGTGTGAAGGCCGATATGGATCAGGAGGAGGTTGCTCAGGTTTTCAAAAAGTACAATATCATCTCGATCCCCGTCCTTGATACACAAAACAGGGTGATCGGGCGTATCACTGCAGATGATATCGTGGAGGTGATGGAAGCGGAAGCCTCGGAAGATATTTACAAGCTCCTTGGGAGTGATGCGGCAGAACTGGAGCGGAAATCGCCTGTTCAAATAGCCAGGATGCGACTTCCCTGGCTGCTCGCAACGATGGCAGTGTCGCTGGTGTCGGGATTTGTTGTGTCTATCTTCGACGAAACATTGAGCAAAGTCATACTGCTGGCGAGTTTCATGCCTGTCATCTCGGCAATTTCCGGGAACGTAGGATTACAGGCCGCTGCCATCATCGTGCGCGGTCTGGCAACAGGGCATGTTGTCATAAAGGACTGGCGCAAAGCCTGGTGGCGCGAAATCCGAACCGTCATCATGATGGCAGGGGCGTGCGGTGCAACCCTTGGCGGTGTTGCAGTGTTCTGGTCTCGTCATTGGCCATTCGGTCTTGTCGTTGGGATTTCGATGTTTGCGGCGATGTCGACCGCGGGGACAATGGGAACGCTCATCCCTTTGGTATCGAAAAAAATGGGATTCGATCCCGCTGTGACTGCCGGTCCGTTTGAAACAACATTTCAAGACATCATCGGTTTCGGTATCTTTCTCGGGCTGGCGACAGTCCTTCTCAGGTTTTTGGAATAACCGTTGTGCCGCACATGAATATTCGGAAGCTCACCGAACATCTCCATACTGCCGATTTCCTCGTTATCGCGTTCGGGCTGATTCTTTCCCTCATCAACCTTGTCTTTGCCGACCGGATCCCGCAATGGTGGCTGCTTATACTCATCAATTGTGTGGTGAGTCTGTTAATCTTCTTGGTCGGGTACTCTCGCCGCACAAGCAGCTCCAAAGCTGTCCGGTTCATTCACGATTGGTACATCGCGCCGGTTGCCTTTTTTTCATTTAAGGAACTCTACTTCATGATCAAGCCGATGCATTTCGGCCGGGACTATGATGATCTTCTGATTGCCATCGATAAGTGGGTCTTCGGCGTGAACCCGACGGAATGGATCATGCATTTCGCCAATCCCTACCTGACAGAAATTCTGCAGATCGCCTACACGTCGTTTTACTTTCTTTTTCTGCTCATCGGTCATGATCTCTATCGGCGGCACAATCTGGACTTGTTCCATTACTTCATGTTCACCTGTGTCTATGGGTTCTTTCTCTCGTACATCGGTTACTTCTTCCTGCCGGCAGTAGGACCGCGGTTTACCCTCCATGACTTCTCCCTGCTCGATACTGATCTTCCCGGAGTTTTTCTCACTCCGTACTTGCGCTGGTTTGTCAATGCCGGTGGTTCCGTGCCGATGGGCGTGCCGAACGACGTCGCAATCGCCGGCACGCAACGGGATGTCTTCCCGAGTGGACACACCATGATGACACTGGTGTTGATTTACCTCAGCGCGAAACTTAGGGCGCGAGTGCGCTACTTCATATACGTCATCGGGACATTGTTGATTATTGCAACCGTGTATCAACGCTACCACTATGTTGTTGATCTGGCAGCCGGCGGTGTGTTTATGCTTCTCTGTGTGTCCACATCCCCCAAGCTGTATTCCTTCATAAAGGTCAGATTTCAAACGGTGGAGAGCCGCTTTCCGGCGGCATGATCTCCCCCCCAACCCCTTGACAGTATTTCTCAAAATTACTACATTTGAACAGTTGCATAGTTGTTCAATCATCAAGGTAAGACATGAGAACAAATGGCGGGAATGATCAGACCCTTGTTCATAAAGAAAAAATCTCGGCCGCGCGCAAAGCAATTCACAGCGCGGATGTCCTCGAAGGGCTCAGCGAAACATTCAAAATACTTGGCGATGTGACGCGCTTGAAAATTTGTCTTGCACTCGCACGAGAGGAACTCTGCGTTGGCGATATTGCAGCTCTTCTTTCACTTACAGACTCAGCCGTGTCGCACCAGCTCCGCAGTATGAAAACAATGAGGCTGGTGAAGTATCGCAAGGAGGGCAAGATGACGTATTATATGCTCGACGATCAACACATCGAGGACCTCATCCGTCTCGGCGTCCGCCACGTGTCTGAATATTAGCGAAGAGGGTTGTAGAACAATGAAAGGGAAGACATACATTCTCTCCGGTATCTGCTGCGCGGCTGAGGAAGCCATTGTGCGGAAGAAACTGGATGCGATGATTGGCGGCGAGAAGTACACGTTCAATCCTGTTGCGAGTGAACTGCAGCTTCATGCAGACGTAGAGGTGATGAAGGTGATCGCTCATCTTCGTGACGCGGGATTTGGAATGCGGGATAAGCATGAGGTAAGTGTTGAAGAGGCATTCTGGCAACGCTACGGAGACGCAGCACAGACCGGCGTGGCTGCCTTCCTTATGGTGGCCGCAATCATACTTGATCACGTCCAGTCAAACGGGTTGGTTTCCCGCACACTTCTTCTTGTTGCCATTGGCACCGGGGGATGGAAAGTATTTCTGAAGGCATTCCGTTCCCTCCGATCAACGACATTGGACATGAACGTTCTCATGTCCCTGGCAGTCGTTGGTGCTCTCTTCATTGACAAGTGGAGCGAAGCTGCCGCCGTCATTGTACTGTTTTCCCTTTCGTTGATGCTGGAATCCTATAGCGCCGCGCGGACCCGGCGTGCAATTCAGGCGTTGATTTCTCTGTCACCGGAGCAGGCAAGCGTTATCCGAAACGGTAAAGAGATACTCGTTTCGGTAAAGGATGTGAAAGTCGATGAAACGACTCTCATTAGGCCGGGAGAGCGTATTCCACTCGACGGAATTGTTATAGAAGGCACCTCCTCGGTGAACCAATCGCTGATCACCGGGGAGTCAATGCCGGTTGCGAAAGCTGAGGGGTCGCTGGTCTACGCCGGCTCCATGAACGAGCGAGGCTCACTCCGGGTGCGGGTGACCGCAGGCGCAGAGGATACAACTCTTGCGCACATTGCGCAGCTTGTGCAGGATGCACAGCACAAGCGAGCCCCAATTCAGAATTTTGTCGATCGCTTTGCACGAGTATATACACCGATCGTGTTGGGAATTGCAGTACTCATTGGCACAGTCCCGCCACTGGTGTGGGCAGAACCATTCGGCGAGTGGCTTTATAGAGCGCTTGTGCTGCTCGTTATTGCCTGTCCTTGCGCCCTCGTGATTTCCACGCCCGTGACAATTATAAGCGCGGTAACACATGCCGCACGGCGGGGTATGCTTATTAAGGGGGGAAAGTATATCGAGGTGTTGAGCAAAGTCCGGGCGATTGCGTTCGACAAAACGGGGACGCTAACGGAAGGAAAACCCCGCGTGACCGATATTATTGCGTTGAATTCGATTTCCCGGGATGAGGTTCTGAGGGTTGTTGCCGCGCTTGAAAATCACTCAGAGCATCACATTGCTACCGCTGTACTTGCAGAAGCCGAGAGTCGTGAGATCCACTATGCAAATCTGCCAATTGAAAACTTTGAATCGATTCCAGGGATGGGAGTAAAAGCACGGGTCGGCGGGGAGTTGTATTACTTCGGCAACCACCAGCTGTGCGAAGTAAGCGGCTATTGTTCTCCTCTTGTGGAAGACACCCTGGAATCACTTTCCCGGGAAGGCAAGACGGCAGTTGTTCTCGGAAGGGAACGCGAAGCGCTCGGTATCATTGCAATGCGCGATACCGCACGGGATCAGAGTCGGGAAGCACTCGACAGGTTAAGGCAGCTGGGCATCAAGGAACTCTTGATGCTTTCGGGCGACCATGAAGGATCAGTTCAGCAGCTTGCCCGAGAGATCGGCGTGACTCGCTCCAAAGCTGAGATGCTTCCGGAACAAAAAGTATCAGCTGTTGAGGAACTCGTGGCGCGTTACGGCATCGTGGCAATGGTAGGCGATGGGATCAATGATGCTCCTGCGTTAGCAGCGTCGTCCGTGGGCATTGCAATGGGCGTCAGCGGTTCTGATGCGACACTGGAGACAGCAGACGTCATCTTGATGTCCGATGATCTCTCTAAACTCCCCGAGCTCTTCGGCCTGAGCAGGAAGGCGATGAACATCGTTATGCAAAATATTGCCCTTGCGCTCACAATCAAGGTTATATTCCTTTTGTTGGGTGCCTTTGGTGTTGCGACCCTCTGGATGGCTGTACTTGCAGACGATGGTGCCGCGCTGATTGTTATCCTCAATGGGCTGCGAGCACTTTCGTATCGGGGGTTTGCATGAAAGCCGGGAGGAAGTCGTCCCATATGCAGGAGGTTGTAGCGACCCTTCATGATCAGAAGGATGTCGAGCGATTTACGGCGGCGCGTCAGCGTCTGAAACAACACCTGATACATACACGAGATCTGCTGAATGGAAAGGACTTCCTTTTCTCGGGGCCGACCGAGGAGATCCATCAAGCGCTCAAGAATCTCGTACAGATCGAACAGCGCAGCAGTCGGTTCCTTCAGTTTGATTACGCTCAGATTGAGGAGTATTTCCTCTTGAGGGTCGGGGGCCTTCCTGAACATTCCTCTATCATTGAGTCGTATTTCGACTGACCCCTCCCTGCTTTTCCATTGACATTCTTCCCCAATTTTCTTATGTTGATACCCCGATCAAACCAAGTTTCTTGTTGTATCCCGAAAAGGAAGTGACTGATGTACGCCGTGATTGAAATTGCCGGAAAACAGTTCAAAGTGACACAAAACGACAAGATTATTGTCCCAACGTTGAAAGAGAAGGTGGGGGCAAAGGTCAATTTTGACAGGGTCTTGCTGCTTGAAGGAGAGAAGGAGACAGCCGTCGGCAATCCTCTGGTGGCCGGCGCAACTGTGGAGGCTACAGTTCTCGATCACCCCAAGGGGGATAAAGTGATTGTGTTTAAGAAAAAGAAGCGGAAGGGATACCGTGTCAAGCGCGGACACCGCCAGGGGCATACACAGATTGAAATCACGAGAATCGGCAAGTAGGAAGAGACATCATGGCACATAAAAAGGGAGTAGGCAGTTCACGGAACGGTCGCGATAGCAATGCACAGCGCCTCGGTGTGAAGCGGTTCGGCGGTGAAATGGTTTCCGCTGGGAGTATCATTGTTCGCCAGCGCGGAACAAGATTTCAACCCGGGACAAATGTGGGAATCGGCGGCGACGATACTCTGTTTGCAACAGTAAACGGGTTCGTTCAGTTCAAGAAATACAGCAAGGCGAAGAAGGTTGTCAGCGTGCTTCCGAAAGCGTAGCACTTCTTTCGGGCAGGTAGCGAGCCCTGCCCCGTTCTTTTGAGCTTGATAGTCCTGTCTGCGGCAGGACTTTTCTATTTGATCCATCTCTTCATCCATCAAAAGCATTTTCTCACAGTGAATCTGAGGAGACAGACATGAAAATCACAGTCATCGGTGCAGGCAACGTTGGAGCAACGACAGCACAGCGCATCGTCGACAAGCAACTGGCCAACGAAGTGGTCCTCGTAGATATTATCGAAGGCATTCCCCAGGGGAAAGCCCTCGATATGTATGAAGCGACCCCCGTCGAGAAGACCGACGTCAAAGTTGTCGGTAGCAACAGCTACGACGAGACGGCGAATTCCGACATCGTTATCATCACCGCAGGGATAGCCCGGAAGCCCGGGATGAGCAGGGACGATCTCATGAACACCAACAGCGGCATCGTCAAGAGCTGTACCGAGGCTGCGGTGGCGAAGTCGCCCCGCTCGATTATCATCGTTATTTCCAATCCGCTCGATGTGATGACATATGTTGCGTGGAAGGTAAGTGGGTTCGAGCGTCATCGTGTTGTCGGAATGGCGGGTGTTCTCGACGCAGCGCGGTTCCGTACCTTTATTGCGATGGAGATGAATGTCTCGGTCGAAGATGTGAGTGCGTTTGTGCTCGGCGGCCATGGCGACTCGATGGTGCCGCTCCCGCGCTACTCCACTGTTGCAGGGATTCCGATTACCGAGCTCCTCAGTCAGGCAACGATCGACCGCCTCGTCAAGCGTACGCGCGATGGTGGTATTGAGATTGTTAACTATCTTAAAACCGGCAGCGCATATTACGCGCCCTCATCAGCTGCGGTATTGATGACAGAAGCCATTGTGAAGGACAAGAAGAGGATTCTCCCCTGTGCGGCCTACCTGCAGGGGGAGTATGGATTACGCGACACGTTTGTCGGCGTACCGGTCAAGCTGGGAAAGAAGGGAATCGAAGAGATTATTCAGATCAAACTCAACCCCGAAGAGCAGGCGTCGTTGCAGAAGTCGGCAGAGGATGTGAAGCAGTCGATTGCAAAGCTGAGACTATAGAAGAGATTCACACGGGAGCAGTTGTCTACTGCTTGCTCGTGTTGAGCCAGAGCCGTACGAGCAGCCCGTGCGTGTTCATTTCAAATTCCACTTTATCCATTAGTGTTCTCATCAGGAAGACTCCACGCCCGCTGTCGCGAAGCAGGTTTTCCTCTTTGAGTGGACTCACGACGAGATCGGGGTCAAATCCCTTCCCTTCATCATTCACCACAAACAACAACCAGCCGGGCAACATCTCGCATGTAAGGTGCACCTTCTTCGACGGATCGGAATTGTTTCCGTGGATGATCGCGTTGTTTACCGCTTCCGTCAGCGAGATCATCACCTTGTTCATTTGTATCTCGTCGAGTTGAGCGGCTTCATTCACCTTCTCCAGAAAGGCTTCCACTTTGTGTATCTGTCTGGGATTGCTCGCAAGCGTGAGGCGGAATTCAGTATGCTTGGTCGTCAATGGGACATTCCTAAAATGTGAATAGGATATTCATTGCCATGTTTGCCAGTGACTCTGTCGAGCCGTTCTCCTGCCGCCGTTGCTCGTACCATCCGCGGATCGAGAACCGACTGTAGCGATTGATTTCCCAGGCAATCAGGCAAGTCGGTCCGATGCTTCGCAAAAACAACTCCAATCTTTTTTCCGTCTCGTTGTAAGCGTAGCGTGACTGGCTGAAATAGCGGAGGCCGACAGCCATCAGCACACTTTCCGTCGGCTTGAAACGCACCTGTCCTGCGAATGTTCTGTCGACAAAGGAATTTTCTCTTCGCTCGCGGAATTCCGACCAGCGCAACTGCCCACGTTCATATAACTTCAAATATGCGTGAAAATCAAGTCCAATTCTCCTGGTAAGCTCGATGCTCGTCGAGTCAAGCCAGGCGAACTGGCGATACGAGAAGCTCTTGATCTGCACCAGCCTCTCCTCGAAATCATACACAGTATAATTTGCAAGGACTTCAAACGCGTTGTATGTGGTGATGTCGCGGGTCGGTCTGTACGTAATCCGGGGTGAAAATCGCAAGACCCGGTTGTAATTGTTGTTGGCGCTCCGGTCGGGCAGGAGGTACACGACGTGACTGAGATTCCCGCCCAGCGAGAATGCAACATCCATATACTGGCTGATATTGTGTGCGGTCACGATCGACGCGGCGAGCAACAACTCATCGCGGTCCTCCACGTTTGCTGCGCTGGGCGTATCGTAGCGAAGGATGCTTGCCGTTCCGGAAACAAACAGGGTATCCGAGCGGGTGAGGTTCGTTTGCACAACACTGGAAAGCGCCGTTCGGCGTGAGAGATTATCCTTGGTTTGTTCCTGCCTGTTCCTCGATTCATACAGCGTCTCCACCTCTCGTGAGGCATTGTCGATCCGCTTGGCGGTGTGAGTTTCATTTCGCTCATGATGGTACAAGCGCGCAGTGGCAACCGGCTTCCCGATGGAGTTTCTGTAGACTGCCTGGATATAGGTCTCGAGCCGGAACTCGTCGATCTCCGTATCAAACTGGACAGGAGAACTTGGCACGGCGTTCTGGTTGTCTTTGTCGAGCGTTCTATTGACGACACCGACGAACACCGAGGCGACGAGCTGTTGGTCGAATTCATAATCCAGCAGGTTTCCGAATGAAAAAATGTTGTCGATCCTGCTTTCAACCCCGCTTCCCCCGACGGTATAGAAATCCCTTCTATTCTTGCTCCATCCCAGCTCAAGACTGTCGCGGGTATTGCCCAAAAAATATTTCTCCACGCTTACGCGGGCAAAATGGTTTTGCAGCAAACGTGGGTCGAGCCGGTCCTCGTGATACTGTCCCTGCCCATTGATGTTGTACCCGTCAAGGGAAATCCCCTTTGACATCGCAGCGATGTCATAGCTCAGACCCCGATCCCGGATATCGAGCTGGTTGTCCCACCGGTAACCCGCCATCGGACTGATGGATATGTAAGTGTAAGGATTGTATTCGATCCCACCCAAAAGAGAGTGGAATGATGAACGGCTCAATCCTACCGCTTTATTGTCATCATACACAAGCGATGACCATTGTGTTTGCAGTTTCATATCATTTGTTACAGGCTGCCTGACGCGCAGGAAGATTTGTTGCTGCGTGCTCTCAAGATTCCGGCGTGGAGCCGTTGATGTGCGATTGAGGAGGATGATGTTGGAAGAATACTGCTCGGCCAGCTTGAACGATGTGCTTGCAACGGTGGTGTCGATCGCTGCCCGGCCGATCCAGTTGAATGTGTTGAAATTCCGCTCAAGGAAAATCCCTGCAGAATTTTTCAGAACGAAAGTGCCGGTTTGCCCGGCGGATGGCTCAATTGCCTGTATCTCCTGCGCTTGGATCTTCGCCGTGCTGAGGAGAAAAACCAGTGTTATATAACATGTAAGACGCGATGACATTGGATGATCAGTTAAGGGGCGCCTTCTCGCCACGTACGGGGATGGAGGGACGCGCAAATCCGATTTCATGCAATCCGTTGCCAAGCTTCTCCGCTTGATCGAGCTCTCCGTGTACAAGGAAGATCTGCTTCATGCGCTTCGGGTCGAATTGCCGTATATAGTCGACCAGCTCATTCCG
>CAYPVN010000009.1:21382-23891 GCA_964414155.1 uncultured Chitinophagales bacterium | reverse complement strand
GTGGTTTGCTCTTTGCCGAGGGCTGCAAACGTGGAAAGCGGTATGCTCAGGGTGTAGCCAACACCCTGAACGTCAACGAGAATTTCGGTAGGAGACTTATGGGTCAGAGTTCCTCGAAGGGATCCGATCATGATCGAACCCGGTTGGGATGGGCAGCGATGTATGACTTCCAATTCTTGTGCTTCATGGTCGGTGTGATGAGTCGTTGGAGGTGGCAGATTGCGACGGCCAAAGCATCAGAGGTGTCGAGCACCATTCTTGAATGCGGTGTGTGAAGAAGCGATTTCACCATATATTGCACCTGCTCTTTGGCGGCGGCGCCATTTCCGACCACAGCCTTCTTAACCTCGCGTGGTGAATACTCTGTCGTCGGGATTTCGTGTTCGACCGCAGCGAGGATCGAGACGCCACGCGCATGACCCAGTTTCAATGCTGACTGCGCGTTTTTTCCGTAGAATGCAGACTCAATCGCAAATTCATCAGGGCGGTACTTTTCGATCACGGCTGAGAGCTCGTCGTAAATCTTTTGCAAGCGGAGCGGCATCGAATGGCCCGACCCGTTTTTGATTGTACCACAACCCAGCATCCGAATTTCAGATCCCTTACGAACCACAATGCCGTAGCCCGTGACAAGCGTTCCGGGATCGACGCCAAGCACGATGACGGAGTTATTCTTAACCGAAGAGGTCCGTCTCACATCAACTGTTGAGCGACGCAAGTTCCCTCTCATCGATATCGAAGTTCGCATAGACGTTCTGGACGTCGTCATGCTCTTCAAGCGCTTCCATCAGCTTGAGAGTTTGTTCAGCTTCCTTCCCGGTCACCTTTATCATGTTTTGAGGAATCATCTGCATGGCTGCCGACTCAATTGTGATCCCCTTGTCCTCGAGAGCTTTCTTCACGGTATCGAACGATTGCGGCGACGTTGTGATCGTATAAATATCGTCATCCGTTTGCATGTCGTCAGCGCCGGCTTCAAGCATTATTGTGAGAAGGTCATCCTCGGTCAGTGGTTTTTTTTGTCCTGCTTTCGGGATTGAGATAGTCCCTTTTTTGTGAAACATCCATGCCACGCTTCCTGACTGTCCCATGTTTCCATTATTCCGGGAAAAGACGTGGCGCATCTCTGAAACAGTACGGTTGGCATTATCCGTGACCGCCTCAACGAGGATTGCAACTCCGGCCGGTCCATATCCTTCATACGTAACCTCCTCATACGAAATGCCAGGTAACTCGCCGGTTCCTTTCTGTAATGCGCGCTTAATGTTGTCGGCCGGCATGTTGTTGGTTTTCGCGGTTTGAATTGCAAGACGCAGTCTCGGGTTTCCATCGAGATTGCCTCCACCATTGCGGGCGGCAATTGTAATTTCTTTGATAAGCCTGGTGAACAGCCTGCCGCGAGCCGCATCGGTTGCTCCCTTCTTGCGTTTGATTGTTGCCCACTTCGAATGCCCTGACATAAGAACAACCTCCTGATGCTTCGTTAACGTAAGTCGCGTACTTTAAGCTGTGGTACAGTGTCTCCACGCGATCCATTGCCTGCCGCGTTCCAGTCACTTTCATCAATCGAAAACACAACCTCCAAGTTCTTGCGTCCCGGGCTCACCCGCGGCAACAGGTCACCGAGTCCGAACCCGATCGCGTCGAATAAGCTGCCGTTTTGCTTCACCTTAAAACGCAGATGGTTCTTGCCGGCAATGCGGGGCTGACCATGCACTTCCATGTTGCGAGCAAGAAAGAGGGGTCTCATGTTGCTCGGCCCAAACGGCGCAAACTCTTTGAGAAGGCGAATGAATCGGGGTGTGAGGTCCTTCAACTCGACCTCCACGTCGATCCGCAGTTCGGGTGTTTTCATCTCTTCAGTCATCGATGCCTTCACTACCGTATTAAAAGCCTCACGGAATTCATCCAGGCGGTTGACGTCCATTGTCAGTCCTGCGGCATACTTGTGTCCGCCGAATTGGATGAGCTTGTCCTCGCACATCTTGAGCGCTTTGTAGATGTCGAAGCCGGAGACGCTGCGGGCGGAGCCTTTGGCGACACCGTCGACAGTTGCCATCATGATCGATGGCTTGTAGTATTTCTCCACCATCCGGGATGCAACGATGCCGATGACGCCGGGGTGCCAATGTTCTTGATGGAGTACAATTGCACCGCTGTCCTTCAGGTTGATCGTGCTTTCTGCCAGTTCTTGCGCTTGCCCAAACGTTTCTTCGTCGATCATTCGCCTGTTGCGATTTTCTTCTTCGAGCACCTGGGCGAGTGTACTTGCTTCGAGAGGATCGGTACTTGTAAGCAACCGGACAGCACGCATGGCGTCGCCCAAACGTCCGACGGCATTGATACGGGGGGCGAGGGCAAAGACGATATGACCGGTCGTGATTTGGCCAACCTTCAGCCCGGCACTTTCTATCAACGCTTTGATTCCGGGCCGTGGGTTCGTGTTGATGAGTTCAAGGCCGAGTTTGGTAAGAACACGATTCTCACCAACAAGAGAAACAATATCAGC
>CAYPVN010000009.1:9564-21282 GCA_964414155.1 uncultured Chitinophagales bacterium | reverse complement strand
ACCGCGGTGATGCCGCAATCTACGGCAAGAAACACCGACACGTTATCGGCATGGGCTTTGTCAATCCCAACGCGGGAGATTCCATAGCCTTCATTGATTCTATCGGGAATATAAAAGGCAACATCGCTGCCAAGTTCCTTGAGGAACAAATAGAGCATCGCCGCGCCGTTTGTTCCATCGACATCATAATCTCCAAAGACAAGGATTCTTTCCTTGCGGTTGACTGCATCGATGATGCGGGAAGTGCCGATCTCCATGCCGCCCAGGAGAAATGGATCGTGCAGGAGTTCCAAATTGGGTCGGAAGTATGTCTTTGCCTTGTCGTATGTATCGATGCCACGCCGGACAAGAATTCCGGCTATGGGAGGGGGGACATTAATCTCTTTGGCAAGCCGTGCCACCGCTTCCGCATCTGGAGCTTCGGCAACTTTCCACCGGTGTTCTCTAATGGCGGTATTCAACGTGACTCCAGGAAGGTGGTCTGCGTATTCCAATAGGGGGCTACGGAATAAACAGTACAATGCAGGTCTGTAAGCCGAATTCTGTCTTCTCCGATCGCGAAACCGGAGGAGGCAACCATTTCTCTAGCCCCAACATCACTGTTGGGGTCAAGCGACCTACCCGAGAATATCGCTCCGTTGTGACGTCAACACGGAACGTCGAAGCGAGCAGCCTCTTCTCTCTTGCTTGGTCTTGCTCCAGGTGGGGTTTGTCGTGCCCCCGACATTACTATCGGGGCGGTGAGCTCTTACCTCGCCTTTTCACCCTTAACCCGACATTCGCATGTCGGGACGGTTTGTTTTCTGTGACACTCTCCGTGCCCGTCCGCTTGAGCGAGACGAGCCCCCTGCTCTTAACAGGGCACCTTGCTCTATGGAGTTCGGACTTTCCTCATCCCTGATCAAGATCAGGACGCGGTTGCCCGACCTGCATTGTGGTTATGTATGTTAATTAACAACTCTTGAATGAATCTTGCAATCGCGAGCATCCTACCTGTTGCCGAAATGCTCCGATTACCCACTAAATCCTGATTTTTTTTCGTGATTCGATCCCCTTGTTCGCAAGACGATCTGCTTCATTATTCTCCGAGCGCGGGATATGCTTCAACTCGAACCGATGAGATTCGCCGTCGATGAGTTTCAGAACTTTCCGGTAGTACTTCTTAATGTTCTCATCTCTAACCTTATATTTACCGTTAAGCTGTCGAACCATCAACTCGCTATCGGAGTGTACAATAAGTTTCGTGTACGATATTTTCTTTATTCTCTTCAGCAGTCCAATCAGCGCGGAATATTCAGCGATGTTGTTCGTTGCAACGCCGATGTATCCGTATTCCGTAAGAATGATATCCCCCTTCTCCCCTTTTACCACCAATCCAATACCGCTTTCTCCCGGATTTCCTCGTGAGGCGCCATCAGTAAACGCGTGGAGGATCATGCAACTGTCGAGCTTGCTTCAGCGATTTCATCGGATACAATGATCCGGCCGCAATGCTCACACGTGTAGATCTTGTTGTTTTGTCTCAGTTCGAGAAGCTTCTGTGGAGGAACCTTGTTGAAGCAGCCGCCACATGATCCACGTCTTACGGCAACGATTGCACTTCCCCTCCTTGCTTTTCGTATACGCTCGTACGTGCCAAGATCCTCCTTATTGATTCGCACGACAAGCTTTTCTCGTTCGTGTTGGTACTTGCGTTCCTCGGCTTCTGTTGCCTTGGAGACCTCCGTCAAGGCAGTCCGTTTCTCCTCGAGAATCCCAGCAAGCTCTTGAATTTGTACCTTGGTTGTCTCAATGTCACCCTTGGCAATCGTGGCCCTGTTCTCAAACGTCCCCATGTCCTTTTCCAGTTTTGCCACCGATTCCGTTGCGTGATCCATCTCTCTTGTCAGGGCATCATATTCTCTATTCGAGCGAACCTGGTATTGCTGAACCTTGTATTTCTCCAATTTCTCCTTGAACGCAAGGATTTCGTTGTCAGCACTGTCGCGTTGAATGAAAGAATCCATCATGACCTTTTCGAGCTTTGCAAGTTGGTCCTGCAGCTCGCTCATTCTCCGCTCCAGCTCCCGCACCTCGGCAGGCAAATCGCCTTTCAGTTCTTCCAATTCATCAAGGGTGCTATCGACTTGTTGCAAAGCGTACAGATTGCGAAGCTTGTTTTCCAATGCTGGCTCCTCGCTGGGTGCTAAACGTAAATTATTGGATTTGTTGATGTCCTTGCCGCGTAGACCGGCACATTCTGTTTGATCCGCTGAAACTCCTCTTTCAGATGCCGCACAACTGCACGGACGACGGGGTGTTCTGTTTCATAATGTCCGGCATCAATGAGAGCGATCCGACCAGCTGCGTTATGGAAACTGTGATACTTCACATCAGCCGTCACGAAGGCGTCGCATCTCTGTTTAACGGCTTCGTCCGTCAGGTCTGACCCGCTTCCACCACATGCGGCGACGCGTCTGATCGTATTTCTCACGCCGGTTGTGTACCTCAATGCCCGCGCGCCCAACGATCGTTTTACAAGCGAAACGAACCTCTTGAATTCCATCGGCCGATCAAGCTCTCCAACGATACCCATTCCATAGTCGTTGCTTACATTCTCCGCCGTGAGAATATCGTAGGCGACCTCTTCGTAGGGATGTGCACTCTTCATTGCGATAACAACGGCGTTCACTCGCCATTCAGGAACAACCATTTCAAGTCGAGTTTCCGGCACGTGCTCGAACTTCTCGCGCTGCCCGGTTGCAGGTCGGGATGCCTGGTTTCCCCTAAAGGTTCCTGTTCCGTCGGTCCGAAATGAACACATATCGTAATTGCCTATGGTCCCAGCCCCTGCATTTACCATTGCCCGCATCACCTTGTCAACATAACCTCTGGGAACAAAGGTGATAATCTTTTTTTGTACCTGGTACGACTTCACAAGAAAGTCAACCTTATGCAATCCCAATGCGGCTGCCAGAGCGAAACTAGTTCCGCCCCTGGTAAAATCCAGATTAGTGTGCGCCGAATAGAGAGCAATTTTCTCACGCAGGAGCGCTTCAACGCAGCGACCTGTTTGATCATCGGGCCTGATGGATCGGATTGGTCTGAACAGCAGGGGGTGGTGACTGATGAGCAGATTTGCCCGTCTCTTCGCTGCTTCAGCTACTGTTCGTTCGGTGACGTCGAGTGCGACAAGTATGCCGCGGAGCTGTGTTTCCGTGTTTCCAATTGCCAACCCAACATTATCTTTTTCCCATGCGATTGTCCTTGGTGCCCACCTCTCGATAACGTCTTGAACATCCCTAATTCTCATTGAGCCATAGGTGCTATCACAAAAAAAGTGTCCCGCTTGTTGGCGGGACACTTTGCATTAAACTACTCTCTGATACAAGGATATAGTCTTTATCAATGTCTGGTTTTCGATACGTCATACAGTTTCCGAGGCAGGTGTGCATCCTCTGTTGAATACGCTCCTACACAATATAGAAAGTGACGGAAAGAGATGCAAGTGCCGAAGATTTTGGGAAAATGTGTTTTCAGGCCTTGCTAAAATCGATCTTCTCGAAATTAATATCCCTCAGTTTTGTTATCTCCTTCTCGATCAACCCGATATTTTTATTGAGTGCCGTAACCAATTCCTTTTCTTTCTTGTTAAGAGGTTGCCGAAGCAATATGTCCGTACTGATTTTCATTGCCGCAAGCGGGTTGTTGAATTCGTGGCAGACGGTCACTACGACCTCTTTGATTGCATCGGTTCGTTTCCGCGCGATGAGATCGGCCTTTTGTTGCTCGGCGATCCGTTTTTTCAGGTAGACACGTTCAATGATGTTGATGATGGTTCTGGGCAGGACTGAATCGACTGCCTCATCCTTTACCATATAGTCTTCGACGCCGTGTTTGAGAGCTTCGATGGCAAGGCGGAAATCACGGTTGGAGGTAAGGAAGATAATGGGAACTTCTATCTGACGCTCGCGGATAGATTTGGTGACATCAAGGCCGTTGACCTCTGGCAGGTAGTAATCAATCAGCACCAGGTGTATGTCCGGATTCTTTTCCAGTTCCTCAATTCCGCTCTTACCATCCTGTTTCCACGCAACGTTGAATTTCTTTCCCGGGTACTTCGAAAGAAGATGTTGGGCTATAGCGATGTAGCTTGAATCGTCGTCGATAAAGAGCAGATTGATGACATCGGGTGTTTGCATGTTCCCCCGTTCAAAAGTGTGTGTTCAAATTATAGCATTTGTTCAAATGAGTTGCAAACCGTGGGTGAAGCGTTGAACAAGGAACCTATGCTAAGTAGATTGCACGCTGCCATCTTGCCAGTTGATTTTGTAGAATTCTTTGCATATAATGGCACATACGTGTTCCCCAACCGCACTGGAGTTTCTGATGGTCGAAAAGAACAAGATCCTTGTTGTTGATGATGAAGATGCATTGCGTACCGTCCTCAGCGGTGAATTAGTCAGCGAGGGGTACGAAGTGCGAACAGCGTCGGATGGCGATGAAGCCATGTCGGGCTTGCAAAAGGAGACGTTCGATTTGGTGTTGTTGGATATCAAGATGCCGCGCGTCAACGGGTTTGAGGTTCTCAGGTTTATCAAGGAGAAGCACCCGAAGACGAAGGTCGTGATGCTCACCGGTTTCGCGGACCTGAAAAACGCAATTGAGTCGAAGAAACTGGGCGCGGAAGACTTCGTCAGCAAGCCCTATGACCTCGTGGATTTGCTCACCACCATTGAACGAGTATTGAATGAGTAGATCCGTGCAGACAGATGAAGTTGTGTCTGCAGGTTACAAAGCCGGTCGCTCAATGTCCAAGAAGTACAATCTGCTTATCGTCGATGATGAGGAGTCGCTCAGAGTACTTCTGGAGAGTGAACTTTCCGAAACAGAAGAGTTTGCTGTTGATACTGCGGCCGATGGCGGCCAGGCAATCAACAAGATCCAGGCGAAAGTTTACGATGTTCTCCTCCTTGACATTCGAATGCCCCGCGTAAGCGGCATCGAGGTTCTCAAGTTTATACAGGAATACTCTCCCACCACGCAAGTCATAATCCTCACCAATTACGCCGACGTTAAAACGGCGATTCAAACCATCAAGCTTGGTGCGTACGACTTCATCGCAAAGCCGTATGACATTGAGGAGCTCTTCAATACGATCAACCGCGCGATAGAGCGAAAGCGACTTTTCATCGACAATAAATTGATGAAGAGTGAACTCTCGCGCAAAGCGGGAACCTCAGAGTTGATCGGACAGAGTCCCGTGTTCTTGAAAATGGTGGAAAGCGCAACGAAGTTTGCCGACAGCGATTCATTTGTCCTTATTGAAGGGGCGAGCGGTACGGGCAAAGAGCTCCTTGCAAATTTGATACATCGACGGAGTCCTCGTAATGATCGGCCATTTGTGGCCGTCAATTGTGCGTCGATTCCGGACACACTTCTCGAAAGTGAGCTCTTCGGGCATGAGAAGGGTGCGTTTACCAACGCATACTCGACAAAGCAGGGACTCGTCGAAGTGGCGAATGGCGGAACGTTGTTTCTTGATGAAGTGGGTGATATCAGTCCAGCCATCCAGCCAAAGCTCCTGAGGTTTCTCGAAACAGGGGAATTTCGGCGCGTCGGTGGTACAAACCTGTTAACCGTCGATGTTCGCGTAACAACTGCAACCAACAAAGATTTGCGTGAAGAAGTCCGCGCCGGCCGTTTTCGAGAAGATCTCTTGTACAGGTTGAATGTCATTACCCTTCGTGTCCCGCCATTGAAAGAAAGAATGGAAGACGTTCCCATTCTGGCAGATTTCTTCCTTGCCAGAAAGGCGAAATCCAAGAACCCCAAGAAGCTCTCTCCGGAGGCGCTTACTCTGCTGATGTCGCATGATTGGCCCGGCAATGTGCGTGAACTGGAACATGTTCTGGAAGGTGCCGTGCTCCTATCCAGCGACGATTTCATCCAGGAGTCCGACCTATCGATGCACTTCTACCACCGGACTGATCGAGCTGCTTTTGGGACATCGGCAGGCGATAACAGCATGCCGGAGAATATTGTCTGCCTTGAAGATCTCGAGCGGTTTCAAATTGAGAAAATTTTGAAAAAAAACAACTACAGTCGGACGAAAACAGCAGAAGCACTCGGTATCAGCAAGAAAACTCTCTATCTCAAGATCAAGCAATATGGGATGAAAGTGGCCGATTGATAGCTGCCAACCCTACCTCGCCCCTCAGTTTCTTATTCCTCGCTCAAAAGAATGATTTTTTTTGAAACCTAATCGGCGGGTGAGAGTATACATATCCGACCGGTCACTCATAAACATCACTCCTACATGAAGCCGGGTTCGACTGACCATCGGGCCCGGCTTTTGTTTCAAGGAGAGCCATATCCTTGACTTTGAACCCAATTTTCATTTATTTTGCACGTTATAGATGCCTTTCCGCCCTGTGTAGCTTTCCGTGAACAGGGCTTTTTCCCATTTTCAGGCGACCCTGGGTCCGCATGCCGAAATTTCAAGGTGTAGATTTTTACAATATTGATTCTCTTCTCAGCGAGGACGAAATCCTCGTCCGCAACACGGTCCGTGAATTTGTTGATGAGAATGTCCTTCCGGTAATCGAGAAGCACAACCGTGCCGGAACTTTCCCGATGGAGCTTGTAGGAAAAATGGCGGAGTTGGGGCTTTTCGGCTCCACCTTGCCCGCGAAGTACGGATGTGCAGAAATGAACAACGTTGCCTACGGTTTGGTTATGCAGGAGCTGGAGCGAGGAGATAGTGGTGTCCGGAGTTTTGCCTCGGTTCAGAGCGCCCTTGTCATGTATCCCATTTACACTTATGGATCCGAGGAGCAAAAAGACCGTTGGCTCTCAAAACTCGCGAATGGAGAGAAGATAGGTTGCTTTGGCCTAACAGAGCCCGATTATGGTTCAAACCCGGGCGGGATGATCACGCGTGCAGAAGAAACGTCCGACGGGTACGTTCTGAATGGCGCGAAGATGTGGATTACGAATGGCACGATCGCAGATGTCGCTGTGGTGTGGGCGAAACTCAATGGTGTCGTCAATGGGTTTTTGGTTGAGAAAGGAACGCCCGGCTTCTCCGCGCCGGAAATGAAAGGGAAGCACTCGCTGCGAGCATCGGTCACTTCGGAACTAATCTTTCAGGATGTTCATATTCCCAAGGCGAATCGCTTGCCTAAAGATGTCGGACTGAAACTCCCTTTGAGTTGCCTAACGCAAGCGCGATATGGAATTGCCTGGGGCGCGATGGGCGCTGCAATGGCGTGCTATGATTCGGCTCTCAACTATGCGAAGACGCGTATCCAGTTCGATAAACCAATCGCGTCATTTCAGTTGATACAAGAGCAGCTGGTTCATATGATTTCGGAGATCACGAAAGGGCAGCTTCTTTGTCTTCAGCTCGGCCGTTTGAAGGATGCGGGCAAAGCGCGGTTCCAGCAGATCTCCCTCGCGAAACGCAACAATGTCTATCATGCGCTTGAGATTGCGCGACAGTCACGGGCCATCCTCGGAGCCAACGGTATCCTCGATGAGTACCCTGTCATGCGTCATGCCGCAAATCTCGAATCCGTGCTCACCTATGAAGGCACCCACGAGATGCACACGCTGATTATCGGAGAAGATATCACAGGTATTCCGGCATACACTTGATGTAACAACGTTCAAGATCCATCACGTACAACCCTGAGCTGGAGATCGCGTGTCGAAAGCTAAAATTATCGGCGAGGCCCTCACCTATGATGATATCCTCTTAGTCCCTGCCAAATCGAGTGTCCTCCCCCGCGAAGTTAACGTCCGTACGAAACTTACTCGCAATATTGAATTGAACATACCGCTCGTAAGCGCAGCTATGGATACTGTGACCGAGTCGGAGATGGCAATCGCAATTGCGCGTGAAGGCGGGATCGGGATCCTCCACAAGAACATGTCCATTCAGGGGCAGGTGGAAGAAGTTGAAAGAGTCAAGCGTTCCGAAAGCGGGATGATCCTTGACCCGGTAACGGTTCGAGAAGATCAGTTGGTGAGAGATGTGCTGTCGCTCATGAACAAGTACAGGATTTCCGGCATTCCCGTCGTCGATCATGAAAACAAATTGATGGGCATTATCACGAACCGTGATTTGCGGTTTGAGCCAAACGAGAAGCAGGGTGTTTCTGAGATTATGACGAAAGAGAACCTTGTTACCGCGCCGGTCGGGACGAAGCTTGAAAACGCTGAGCGGATTCTGCAGAAGCACAAGATCGAAAAGCTTCCGGTGGTTGATCGAAACGGGGTTTTGCGTGGTCTCATCACCTTCAAGGATATTCAGAAAAAGAAAAAGCATCCATACGCCTGCAAGGACGAGCATGGTCGGCTTCGTGTCGGTGCGGCGGTTGGCGTTACGGAAGATACGGTCGATCGGGTCAAGGCCTTGTTGGATGCAGGTGTTGATCTTGTCGTTGTAGATACTGCGCATGGACATTCGCGGGGTGTGCTGGAGATGGTGAAAACGCTGCGGAAGAAATTCAGGCATTTTGAGATGGTCGCAGGAAATGTTGGAACTGCAGAGGCGACACGGGAAATCATTCAGGCAGGAGCCGACGCAGTCAAGATTGGAATTGGCCCTGGTTCGATCTGCACGACGCGTGTTGTGGCGGGCGTCGGGGTTCCACAAGTGACGGCCATAATGGAATGCGCCCGCGTCGCCGCGCGATATGGAATTCCACTTATTGCTGACGGTGGAATCAAGCAAACGGGTGATATTGCAAAGGCGATTGCAGCCGGCGCCGATTCCGTAATGATCGGTGGACTCTTTGCCGGAGTTGATGAAAGTCCCGGCGAAAAAGTATTGTATGAGGGGCGAAGCTTCAAGATGTACCGGGGAATGGGCTCAATCGAGGCAATGAAACAGGGGAGCAAGGATCGGTATTTCCAAGATGCCGAGGATGATCTGCAGAAACTCGTCCCTGAAGGAATCGAGGGGAGAGTCCCATACAAGGGTCCACTTGGCGATACGGTCTACCAGATGATGGGCGGCCTGCGGGCGGCGATGGGATATTGCGGTGCAAGGACGATCTCGGAGATGAAATCCAAAGCTCAATTCTATCGCATGACTGATGCAGGGCTGCGCGAAAGCCATCCTCATGACATTGCCATTACCAAGGAAGCTCCAAATTATCACCTCTAGTCTCATCGCAGACGCTTGATGACTCAACCAAGAATCTCAAAGTTGCGCCAGTCGATGCGACAAGAGGGCCTTGACGCGCTCATCGTTTCCTCCCTCCACAATGTTCGGTATCTCACATCGTTTTCCGGTTCAAATGCGCTCTGCGTCGTCAAACAGAAAGAAGCGGCTTTTCTCACTGATGGGAGGTACGCGGAGCAAATCGTAGGCGAAGTGAGCAGGAGCTTCAAGCGTACAATCACGGCGCTCGGATTGTACGAGGGCCTCGCGAAACAGAGGTTCCTTCGCGGGAGCAAGAAGGTTGGGTTTGAGTCGCATTATGTGTCATACGCGCAATACAGAACGATGAAAAAACTCTGTCCATCGGTCTCGTTTGTGCCGACCACGGACATTGTCGAGCGTCTTGCGATTCTGAAGGATGCTGATGAGATTGCAGCGATCCAAAAGGCTGTGGACATCTCAGACAAGGTATTTGGCGAGGTTCTCACCATGATCAAGCCCGGGATGGAAGAGAGAACGGTTGCTGCCGAGATTTCCTATTTACACAAACGTTTCGGTGCAGAGGGTGATTCGTTTGAGACAATTGTGGCAAGCGGTCCGAGGGGGAGTCTTCCGCATGCGCGGGCATCCTCGAAACGGATTCAGAAGGCGGAGATGGTCACGCTTGATTTCGGTTGTGTCGTTGATGGGTACAATTCCGACATTACCCGCACAATCGCGGTTGGCAAGGCGTCGCGGCGTGCACGTGAAATATACAAGGTTGTGCTTGACGCGCAGAGCGAAGCCATTGACGCGGCAAGAGGCGGTATGTCTGCAAGAGATCTGGACGCCGTTGCACGCAAACAAATTACACGGGCGGGGTTTGGGAAATATTTCATCCACTCACTTGGGCACGGTCTTGGTCTTCACGTACATGAGCGCCCGCGGATTTCGTCACTCAGTAAGGAATATCTACAGGCCGGGAGTGTCATAACGATTGAGCCGGGTGTATACATTCCCGGTTTCGGCGGGGTGAGGATTGAGGATGATATTCTGCTGACGGAGACGGGCTGCCGGGTGTTGAATCGTGCGCCTAAAGAACTTCTTGTTGTCTGATGGCTCACGCAGCGGACTTCTCCCCACGGCGCGTTCTGGTTGTCGCGTACTACTTTCCCCCCATGGGGCTAAGCGGAGTGCAACGAACACTCAAGTTCGTCAAGTACCTTCCGCAATTCGGGTGGCACCCCACCGTACTGACGGTCGATCCGGTGGCGTATTTTGCGAACGACGAATCTTTGCTCGATGATCTTACAAACCGGCAAGTCCAAATCGTCAGGACTGCGGCTGCTGGCCCGGGGAAAATGTTTGCCAGGAAAGAGGTGGTGAAACTTCCTTCGGAGCGAACCAGGAAGTTCTTGAGCAGAGTGAGCGACACGTTCTTTCTCCCTGATAATAAAATTGGATGGAAGAGGAAGGCGGTGGCAAAAGGGCTTGCGCTTCACAAGGAAACGCCGTTCGACCTCATCTTCGCTACGGCGCCACCTTTCACCGATTTTCTCATCGGTGCGGCGATCAAGGCGGCGATTGGAAAGCCTCTGGTGTTTGATTACAGGGATCCCTGGGTGGAGTATCCGTTCAAGTTTTATCCCACTCCGCTCCACAAGTGGCGAAACATTGCTCTCGAGCGAAAGGCGCTCCGCGCAAGCAGCCATGTCATTACAACAAACAGGCGCGTCAAGGAGATCCTGATCAAACGGTACCCATTCCTTTCGTATAACGATGTCGATATTATACCGCAAGGATTTGACCCTGAAGATTTTCAGCAGCAGAAGGCGACTGGGGGAAATAAGAAGAGCGCCAATCCAACACCCGGAAAGATGTGCATTACATATGCCGGCGTCTTCTGGGAGGATCGTGTTCCTGATTACTTTCTTCAGGCACTCTCCAATCTCTTTCAGGAAAAGCCGGCTTTGCGCGGGCATATCGAGGCGAGGTTTGTCGGAAGTTTCCGTGATGAGAATATGAAGCTTGTCCAGAAGCTTGGTCTGCAGGAAAATGTAACCGTCCTCGGATATCTCCCTCATAAGGAGTGCATTCGCCAGCTATTGGATTCGGATCTTCTCTGGATGATTGTTGGCGACGATGTTGGGTCGCCCGGCAAAGTATACGAGTATATTGGCGCTGGAAAACCGATTCTTGCATGTGTCCCCGATGGGTTTTTGAAGAACACAATTCTTGAGGCTGGAGGTATTACCGTCCGCCCCAACGATGTGGCTGGCATTCAACAAGCCATCGAGACGTTTTTTGAGCTGTTTAGAAAGGGTCAACTGAAGGGACCCAGTCGAGACATCAAGGAAAAATACAACCGGGTCGAGTTGACAGGATCACTGGTAAAGGTATTTGAATCATTGTTTGAGCCGTAGGATGAGAGTACTCGTTATAGGTTCTGGCGGGCGGGAGCATGCGCTGGTGTGGAAGATCAGTCAGAGCAAGAAAGTGACAAAGCTTTTCTGCGCGCCCGGCAATCCCGGCATCGAAGAAATTGCCGAGTGCGTTTCGATCAAGGCCACCGACCTTTCTGCGCTGCA
>CAYPVN010000009.1:0-9464 GCA_964414155.1 uncultured Chitinophagales bacterium | reverse complement strand
TCGAAGAAATTGCCGAGTGCGTTTCGATCAAGGCCACCGACCTTTCTGCGCTGCATGAGTTTGCAAAGTCTAAGAAGATCGATCTCACGGTAGTCGGGCCCGAGCAGCCGTTAGCGGAGGGGATCGTTGATTTGTTCGATGCGCATCATCAGTCGATCTTTGGGCCATCGCAAAAAGCCGCTGAATTGGAATGGAGCAAGGCTTATGCAAAGAACTTCATGGTTCGGCATGGGATTCCCACAGCCCATCATAGAACATTTTCGCGGTCCCAACTTTCCGATGCGTCTGCCTTCATCGAACAGTGCGATCTTCCCATCGTTATCAAAGCAAACGGCTTGGCGGCAGGCAAAGGAGTTGCCGTCTGTAACACTCTTGAAGAAGCCCGCGTTGCCCTGCACAGAATGATGGAACATAAGGCAGGTGAGACACTAGTGATTGAGGAGTTCCTCGACGGTGAAGAAGCTTCTGTGTTCGCGATCTGCGATGGAACGGATTATGTTACCCTTGCAACCGCGCAGGACCATAAAAGGGTGTTTGATGAGGATCGTGGAAAGAACACGGGAGGAATGGGAGCGTACGCACCAGCGCCTGTGGTTTCCAACGAAGTTCTTGGGAAAGTTCAGAGACTTATCATTGAACCGACCCTGAAGGGGATGATGGATGAAGGTCGGCCGTACAAGGGTTGCCTCTATTGTGGTCTCATGATTACGGCGGATGGGCCGAAAGTGATCGAGTATAACTGCCGCTTCGGCGATCCGGAGACGCAGGTGGTACTCCCGCTCTATGATGGAGATTTTTTTGAGTTGTTGTCTGCGGCTTCTGGGGGCGACCTTTCGGGCGTTGCAGATCAAGCGTCATACAGTGGCACTGCTGTGTGTGTTGTTCTCGCATCCGGCGGCTACCCTGATGAATATCAGACCGGACTGCCGATCAGCGGACTTGAGAATCTGGAACCCTCACAGGACGTGCTGGTGTTTCATGCCGGCACCAAACGACAAGACAACATGGTCCTTACCGCAGGTGGAAGGGTGTTGGGAGTTACAGCCTGGGAAAGGAACGGCTCATTGCGCCGGGCGATAAGCAAGGCCTATGATGCAGTGCAGTCCCTATCATTCGAGGGAATGCATTTCCGAAAGGATATCGGCAGTAAAGCATTCACTTATGAACAGCATATTTAAGGACAAAGCACTGCTCGTAATTCTGGCTTTCGCACTCATTAGCCGACTCGTTTCCATGGGACCGTTTCACACCGGCGGTTACACATCGGATGAGCGGGAATATCTTAAGCTTGCGAAGACAGTCGCTTCCGGGCAGGGGTTTGTCGACTCGAATGGGGAGAAATCAAAGCGTTCGCCCTTATACCCAATCGCGCTTGGATATCTGTTCAGATTTTTTGGAGGATCGTTATGGCTGCCTCATGTAATCGGTTGTTTGTTGGGCACACTGATCGTTGCGCTTGGTTATATGCTTTGCATGAACCTGTGGGACGATAGACAGGTTGCCTTGTTTGCTGCCGGAGCAGTGGCAGTGTATCCCGGATTGGTGATTTATTCGGGTTTGCTGCAAACCGAGACGCTGTACATTGTGTTCACGTTGCTTGCATTTGTTTCTGCCTTCAAATTGACGCGCTCGAGTAACACGGTTCAGGGCGTCCTTCTGGGGATCACATCAGGTTTGGCAGCATTGACACGGGCAGTGTTTTTGGGGTTCTTTCCGTTGCTCCTGTCGCTGACCGTGTGGAGGAGATGGAACAATGACATTCGAAAAATTCTCCCGGTCGCATTAGCTCTTGCTCTCTTTCTTCTCATCTTGATGCCGTGGACTGTTAGAAACTATGGTGTTCACAGTACTCTTGTTCCCATATCTTCTTGGGGCGGAGAATCGCTCTTGATTGGCAATAATCCGTTCGCAACCGGGACGTGGAGCGTCAAGCAGGGCTTTAATGAATGGTTCAAGGAGGAGGCCGCAAGGTTTGGCGTTGCTGATATCGGTACATTGTCAGAAATTGGAAGGCGCGATCTTGACAGAAGTATTGCTCTCGACTACATCAGGACATATCCTCTGCATAGTATACAGCTGGCGGTGAAGAAGGGGTTCATTTTTTTGGTTTATCCCATTACCAGCTCGGATTCGTATTTGCCTGCCCAGGCTGCAGCGGTTGCTTTCGATTTTCTCCTCTACGTTGGAGCCGCTATAGGTTTTGTTGCAACATGGGATAATCGCAGGCGTCTGGTTCCGCTGTATGTTGCATTCCTATTCTTTGGGTTGGTTCAAGTTGTTCTCCACTCGGAGGCGAGGTATAGGCTTCCACTTGTCCCGCTCATCTGCCTCTTCTTTGGATGGGGAGCTGTGATTCTCATGGATCAAGCGAGACGCCTGGAATTTTTTACAAACCGCAAACTCAGGATTGCCGCAGGTGCATTGATCTCATCGATCGTCCTCGTATATTGTTTTACGGGGTGGCTCTTTTGGGAAGGTAAGGTCTGAATGGTGAAACGTACGCTATGAAGATTCTCGTAACAGGCGGCGCGGGCTTTATTGGCTCTCACGTTGTCGATGCGTATTTAAAACTCGGGCACACCGTTTCCGTCGTTGATAACCTCTCGACTGGAAAACAGGAAAATGTAAATCCTCGCGCAACGTTATATCAGATTGATATCAGGGATCTCGAGTCAATCAAGAAAGTCTTCAGGGATGCTTCCTTCGATCTCGTGAACCATCATGCCGCACAGATGGATGTGAGGAGATCGGTGGAAGACCCTGCTTTTGATGCATCCGTCAACATTGTCGGTCTTCTGAATCTGCTGGAATGCTCTGTGAAATCCGGCGTCTCGAGGTTTGTGTTCGCGTCAAGCGGCGGAGCGATTTATGGTGAACAGGGCTATTTTCCTGCAGATGAGCAGCATCCTACAAGACCCATTTCGCCATATGGGGTTGCGAAGTTGGCGTCCGAACAATACTTATACTACTATCAAACTGTTTACGGTTTGGAGTCCGTCAGCTTGCGCTACGCGAATGTGTATGGTCCGCGCCAGAATCCCGAGGGAGAAGCGGGAGTCGTTGCAATCTTTACGAGCAGAATGTTGAGCGATGGAAACCCGATGATCAATGGAGATGGCAGGCAAACCCGGGACTATGTATATGTTGGTGATGTCGTAGCCGCCAATGTCCTTGCTCTCGATTTGAAGCCGTCCGCCGTTTTCAATGTTGGAACAGGGAAGGAAACTGATGTCAACCAGCTCTTCCACCATTTACGCAATGCGATTGGGGCAAAATGCGATGAACGTCACGGCCCGGCAAAGAAAGGCGAGCAGCTCCGCAGTGTGTTGAGCCATGCAAAGATTTCGAAGTCGCTCAATTGGAACCCTCAGGTGAGTCTTGAGGAAGGTCTGAAACTGACAGTCCAGTATTTCCGGGACAGAATCCAGCAATGACCACACACAGTATGGTTGACCTTAACAAGCTCTACAGTGGTGACCGGGTTTCAGTGGCACGCGCTGTCTCTTCAGTTGAAGACGACAAAGCGGGATCGGTTGGTCTCCTCAAAAGTATTTTCCCGAAAACCGGTCGAGCGTATCGCTTAGGCATCACGGGACCACCTGGAGCGGGAAAGAGTACGATTGCGAGCAGGCTCACGCGATATTATCGCGACAGGGGGCTTACTGTGGGTGTAATTGCGGTGGATCCCACCAGCCCATTTACCGGAGGGGCGTTGCTTGGTGATCGCATCCGGATGTCGGATGTGGAAGGTGACGAAGGTGTTTTCATCCGCAGCATGGCATCTCGCGGCAGCCTTGGCGGTCTCAGCGAGAAGGCGATCGAGGCTGCGGATGTGCTTGATGCATCGGGCAAGGACATTGTCATCATGGAAACCGTCGGCGTCGGGCAATCGGAGTTGGATATTGCAGGGGCGGCGGATACGACGGTTGTCGTCCTTGTGCCGGAGTCGGGAGATTCCATTCAGGCCATGAAAGCGGGCCTCATGGAGATTGCTGATTTCTTTGTGCTGAACAAAGCGGACCGCGCCGGGGCCGACCAGGCCGTCATGTCGATTCAGATGATTTTGAATTTCAGGAAGCACGATGGCTGGATGCCGGGTGTCGTTAAAGCGGTTGCGAGTGAAGGCACCGGTATCGCAGAAATAGCCGCAAAAGTAGCCGAACACCGTGCTTTCCTTGAGCAAGGCGGTGAGCTGCTGACCAAGCGTCGTCACCGACTGAAGAATCGCATCCGTGATCTGGTGGTCAACAGGTTGCGCATCGATTTCTGGACAGACGAGAGAACGGTTCTGCTTGAGGGTCGGATGGATGGGGTCATGAGATTGGAAAGCACCCCCTACGATCTTGCAGAAGAATTGATCAACACGTTTCATCATAAGTAATCTAACTACAGAACAATCGGCATCTCATTCGGCAAAGGGAAATGAAGGAGAGCAGTATGACACAGGAAGAGTTGGTAACCGCAAGTGGCATGGATTTCCAGCTTACGGAAAGCCAAAAAGCGGTTCAGGAACTTGCTCGGGATTTTGCAGAGAAGGAAATGCGTCCCGTGGTAATGAAATATGATGAATCGATGGAGTTCCCGTTCAAGATCATCCAGAAGCTTGCAGACTTGGGTTTCATGGGGATCACCTGGTCCGAGGAGCTTGAAGGTGCCGGTCTTACGGACCTGGAGTCGGTTGTGATCATCGAAGAACTTGCCAAGGTTGATCCTTCGATTGCCCTGACCGTTGCCTCGCACAACAGCCTCTGCACCGGACACATCGTGTTGTTCGGGAATGACGATCAAAAAAAGAAATACGTACCGGATCTTGCAAGCGGCCGAAAACTCGGGGCGTGGGGCCTTACTGAACCCTCCTCGGGCAGCGACTCGGGTGGCATAAAAACACTTGCCGTCCGCGATGGGAATGATTGGATAATCAACGGCAGCAAAACATTTATCACGCAGGGCTCCGTTGGTTCCACGTACGTGATAATGGCGATGACAGATCGTTCCGAAGGCAAAGCAAGCATTTCGGCGTTCGTCCTGGAAAAAGGGATGAAGGGATTCACCATCGGAAAAAAGGAAAACAAGCTTGGTATGCGTTGCAGTGATACGGCGACGTTGATATTCGAGAATGTTCGCGTTCCGGGCGAGAACCTTATCGGCAATGTAGGGGACGGTTTTAAGCAGGCGCTCGCCGTTCTCGACGGCGGCAGGGTCGGGATTGCTGCTCTCTCCGTCGGAATTGCTCAGGGTGCTATTGATGCAAGCCTGAAATACTCAAAGGAGAGGTATCAATTTGGCAAACCGCTTGCCGACTTCCAGGCGATTCAATGGAAGCTGGCAGACATGGAAACGGAAACCAGCGCAGCGCGCTTGCTGACACATCGTGCTGCCTGGCTGAAGTCAAGGGGGGAGAAAATCAATCTTGCCGCCGCCCAGGCAAAGTATTTCGCCAGTGAAGCCGCTGTGCGGGCTGCCAACGAAGCCGTACAGATTCATGGTGGCTATGGATTCATCAAGGAATTTCCCGTCGAAAAGCTCTACCGCGATGTGAAACTCATGACGATTGGCGAAGGAACTTCAGAAGTTCAAAAGATGGTCATTGCGAGAAACCTCCTCGGCATATAACACATGGCACTCATCGGTTCAGACATAAAGAAGAACTCCTTCTTCCTGGAGAATGAAACGAAGTTCAAGCAGATGATGAAGACTGCTCGCGATCGAGGAGAGGGTATCATGCTCGGTGGTGGCAAGGAAGCCATTGAGAAACTCCACAAACGCGGCAAGCTCTCAGCGCGAGAGAGGATTCACACGCTGCTTGATCCTGGGACGCCTTTCCTGGAGGTGGGCCTGTTCGCCGCGTACGAGATGTATGAAGAATATGGAGGTGCTCCGTCGTCGGGCACGGTGTTCGGCATCGGCCGAATTCATGGTCGGGAAGTTGTGGTTGTCGCCAATGATGCGACGGTGAAAGCCGGGGCCTGGTTCCCCGTTACCTGCAAAAAGAATCTCCGTGCGCAGGAGATATCCATTGAGAACAGACTTCCAATAGTGTATCTCGTTGATTCTGCCGGCGTGTTCCTTCCGCTGCAAAGTGAGATTTTTCCGGACAAAGAACACTTCGGTCGGATTTTCAGGAACAACGCAATCATGTCCTCGTTGGGAATTACCCAGATTGCTGCGATCATGGGACCCTGTGTCGCGGGTGGCGCGTATCTCCCCATTATGAGCGACGAGGCGATGATCGTCGATAAGACAGGGAGCGTCTTCCTTGCAGGTTCTCATCTCGTGAAGGCGGCAATCGGAGAGGATATTGAGAACGAAGAACTCGGCGGCGCCACAATACATTGCGAGATCAGTGGCGTCACGGACCACAGGATGGCGAACGACGACGAATGCCTCAAAAAGATCCGCAGCATTATCGGCAAGCTCGGTTCGAAGCCCAAAGCGGGCTTTGATCGTATCGAAGCAGTGCCCCCCAAGTGGAATCCTCAGGAAATTCACGGTCTGCTCCCAGCCGACCGGGCCAAGCCGTATGATATGTATGAGGTAATCGCGCGGATTATCGACGGCAGTGAAATGGATGAATACAAGGCGGGATATGGAAAGACGATCATCTCGGGCTACGCGCGTATCGATGGTTGGGCAGTCGGCGTTGTGGCGAACCAGCGATCTGTCGTTAAGACCAAGAAGGGCGAGATGCAAGTTGGAGGCGTCATTTATAGTGATAGCGCAGACAAGGCTGCACGGTTCATCCTGAATTGCAATCAAAAACTCATCCCGCTCGTGTTCTTTCAGGATGTTACCGGCTTTATGGTGGGGAGCCGCGCTGAACAGGGTGGAATCATCAAGGATGGTGCAAAGATGGTCAATGTCGTCGCGAACAGCATCGTACCGAAGATTACCTTCATGGTGGGGAATAGCTACGGCGCTGGGAATTACGCGATGTGCGGGAAGGCGTATGACCCGAGGCTGATTTACGCCTGGCCAACCGCGCAAATCGCAGTCATGGGAGGAAAGCAGGCGAGCGAAACACTGTTGGCCATCAAAGTTCAACAAATGGAAAAAGGGGGCACCCACATCAGCAAGGAGGAGCAGAAACGCCTTCTTTCGGAAGTGCAAGAGCGCTATGACCGTGAAACCGATCCGTTCTTTGCGGCTGCCAGATTGTGGGTGGATGGGATTATCGATCCGATGGAAACTCGCACAGTTGTCTCGACCGGTATTGCCATGGCTTCTCACAATCCTGAATTCCGGCCGTTCAATCCGGGCGTGATCCAAACGTAGCAAGGGGAAATGACAACCGATGCGCGGCGTGAGGTGCGTGTGTGTAATGGGCATGTATACGACATTGTTCTTTTCATACACGCTGGCTCAAACGTCGAATCCCGACTGTCAAAACTCCTTGCAAGTTGCCATCAGGTTTTTTGCTCCTCTCGTCTTTCCTAAGAACATCCAGGATGGTTACAGGCTCAAGGAGTATATCGTGAGCGATGAGTTTGCAGCGGTCCGGCGCGAACAGGGCGATGCTGTTGCCGTCGATGCGATCTTTGAGCGAGCATTGACATTAAGCTGGAACAACTATTATGAGGCACTATTGATCTCATTTGTTGGAACCATGGATCACCGGCGGTTCGGCGTGAGGATCCCGTTGCTCGGTCCGCTTCTTTGGGCGCCACTGACGTCGGAATTCCCCGAGGAGTTTGCAGAACGGTTGCGGGCCCTGCCGTCGAAACTCTATGCCGATACCCCTGCTGGTGCAGCCGGCGATCGGGACAAACTGCAGCATTTCTTTGGTTCGGCTTTTCTGACGTACGTCTTTGAATCATCAGAAGTGGCGGAACGATTCGGGACATTCGTCGAACTGGGTGAGGAGGCGTTTATTGTTGAAGGGGTGCTCGATGAGCGTGATTTCCGGGCGAACAGACAGGGTGCGGAATTCGGATTGCGATTACTGGAAGAGGAATTCACTTGTCCATCTTCTTTCTTAAAACCGGCGACTATGCCTCAGGTTCGCGTCACAGTCACTGAAAGCATGCCTTGTGGAATGGAGGAGCGATGAAATCGATTCTTGTTGTTGATGATGATAAGGCGATACGCAATACTCTTCGCATGATATTCGAGTATGAGAAGTTCGATCCCCGTTTTGCGGAGGACGGCCCTTCGGCCCTGGCACAGATTCAGAATACAGCTTTCGATCTCGTCCTCCTTGATATCAAGATGGCCGGGATGGATGGATTGAAGGTGCTTCAAAAGATCAAGGAAACACAGCCCGACCTCCCCGTTGTGATGATCTCAGGACATGGCACGATTGAGACCGCCGTCGAGGCAACCCGGCGCGGTGCGTATGATTTCCTCCCCAAACCGCTCGACCGCGAAAAACTGTTGATCGTCGTCCGCAACGCCACCGATCAAAAGCGGCTCGTGACCGAATACAAACAGATGAAGGAGAAGGTCGAAGGGAGGGATGCCATTATCGGTGAAGGTCCGAAAATCAAAGAGGTCCTGGCGCAGATTGAGCGGGTCGCTCCGACTGATGCTCGTGTGTTGATTACCGGTGAGAATGGATCGGGGAAAGAGCTTGTTGCAAAAGCAATTCATCGCCTTAGCAAGCGGAGCGACAAGCCATTGGTCGAAGTAAACTGTGCCGCGATTCCCAACGAGTTGATTGAATCGGAGTTGTTCGGCCACGAGAAGGGCGCATTCACGGGGGCGACAAACCAGCGGATCGGGAAATTCGAACTGGCTGATGGAGGGACAATTTTTCTCGATGAGATCGGTGATATGAGCCTCAATGCGCAGGCAAAGGTACTCAGAGTGCTGGAGGAGGGGAAAATAGAGCGTGTCGGTGGCAATAAACAAATTGCTGTGGATGTTCGTGTTATTGCGGCGACAAACAAGAGCCTCGCTGATTCCATAAAGCGCAACGCATTTCGCGAAGACCTGTTTCACCGGCTTAATGTCATCCCTATCAGTGTGCCGCCGTTGCGCGAGCGGCGTGAAGACATTCCGGTTCTTGCGACAGCGTTTACGATGGAAATCTGTCAGCGAAATGGCATGGCTCACAAGAAGTTCTCCGACGCTGCGCTGCGAAAATTGCAAAGCATGGAGTGGAGCGGCAATGTCCGTGAGCTGAGGAATATCGCGGAGCGTCTCGTGATCATGACACCCGGCGCCGTCATCGAGGCTGACCAGATTGAACAGAGTGTCGGAGGAGCGAAACCGCGTGTCGACGATCTTCTTAGCATCACGGGCACGTTCCAGGAGTTCAAGGACCGGGCAGAAGCAGCGTTCATCAAGAAACAGTTGGAGGCGAACAACTGGAACATCAGTCGTACCGCCGAGTCGCTGGACATCCAGCGAAGCCACCTGTACAACAAGATGAAGAAATTCAGACTTGCGAGAGGCGACGAAGAAGGTGGTTAAACGTGAAGGCGTTGCCTCGCTACCTCAAACATCACCAAACCCCCCGCCACTGA
>CAYPVN010000008.1:18441-24718 GCA_964414155.1 uncultured Chitinophagales bacterium | reverse complement strand
GGCTGGAGCGTAGCACAAATTATCGGTCCCAATGCAACGTGGACCGTTGTGGGAAATGGCTCGAACCCGCCGGTACCACCTTACTCCGGGGCCGGACAGGCAAAGTTCAATTCATTCGATGCGGGCGTCGGGCAACAGGCCCGGCTTACTTCACGCGTCATCAATCTCGTTGCAGCGGCCGATCCATTCCTGCAGTTTTACATGTACCATGATGACGAGTTCACCTCTTCGCTCGACTCTTTATATGTTGAGATTTCTACCACCGACAGTGTAAATGGTCCATGGACCGGTTTGCGTGGCCTGGGTCGTCTCAGCCTGACACCGGGATGGCGAAAGGAGACTGTCGCTCTTACTCCGTACATCGGGAATTCGCGTTGCTTCATTAGTTTCCGGGGAGTAAGCAAGTTCGGAAACAACATCTTTATCGACGAAGTAAGTGTCCTGGAGAGTGTGATCGTTCATGACATAGGAGCAATCGCGATCCTGGTTGGTCAGGCAACCGAACAAACGGATGCCCCATTTTCAACGATGGACGGAAATGGGTCTCGGCACGCGCCTATCACTTCAGACATGATCCCATCCTTCGCAATTTTGGATCGGGGCGAGGCCATCACGCTCCGTGTCATTGTGCAGAACTTCGGGACCGTTAACGAACTGGCGTATCAGGTAAAGTGGATGGTGGATGGCTCGCTGCAAACGCCGGCGAATAATGTCTTCACGCTTCTCAGAAATGGTCGTGACACGCTCACACTGAACTGGACGACCGCCGGTCCGGGACTACATGTAATAACGGCATGGGGGTCGTTGCTGTCAGATTCCAACTCGTTGAACGATACTACACGACTTACAATTCAAATACCAGATTCTTCAGTCATCTTCTCAGAGACGTTTAATGGATCAACGTTTCCTCCGTCGGGATGGGTGGTGATCAACAGAGATGGAGGCACGCTACTGCCCTGGTTCCAGGGAACAGCAATCTCGCCCCTAACGCCGTTTGAAGGGACGGGCTTTGCAGCAGACAACTTTCAAAGGGCAAACGGCAATTATCTCGATGACTACCTTGTTTCACCACCGATCTCCGGTGTTGGATCGTCAAGTCAGTATGATTCGTTAGTTTTCTGGTGCCGCTCGACGAGCTATTCCCTTCCGAATCCGAATTACCCCGACTCTTTAATGGTACTCCTTTCGACATCGGGACTGGATACGTCAAATTTCACCACGGTGGTTGACCATTTTCCCGTTCCGAAAACTGGCTGGACACGAAGGGGTTACAAGATCAATTCTCTTGTACCACCGAACTCCGCTGTTCGCGTTGCGTTCCGATATTTGCTCCTCAATGCCGCCAACGCGGATTTCGTTGGGATCGATGCGGTCCAGTTTTCGCGAGGCTTGCCCACCTCTCGCCAAGATGAAGAAACACTCCCAGGGATCTTCGCCCTGTTCCAAAATTATCCCAATCCATTTAATCCAGCAACGAGGATTTCTTTCTCGCTCCCTCATCACAGCAAGGTGTCTTTGAAGGTGTTCGATATGCTCGGCAAGGAAGCGGTGACACTTATTGACGGCGAAAGAACACCTGGGTACTACAGTATCGACTGGAACGGAATAAGTGCGCTTGGCAAGAGGGTTGCCAGTGGAGTGTACTTCTATAGGATTGAAGCCACATCATCAACTGAGAATCATTTCGGCATAAAGAAAATGCTTCTGGTAAAGTAAGAGCGATTCGCTATCACTGGAAGGCAAAAAGCCTCGGTCATTGCCGAGGCTTTTTTCTGCAACAGGATCTCACTTTTCTTTGAGAGATTCCCTCACGATTGATAAACCGGCTTCAATCTCCTCTCTCGACACATTCAGCGGTGGTCTGAACCGGATGGACCGCTCACCACTGGGCAAAAGGATCAGCCCTTTCAGCAGGCACTTCGAGCGAATTGCCGTCCGAACGGCGGGACTGGTGACATCAAACGCGGCGTAGAGGCCCCGTCCGCGTGCATTTGAGACAATGGCTGGGAACTCGTCAGCCAGTGTTCTGATTCCTGCGACAAGCTCCTCTCCCATTGCACGCGCATTTGCGACAAGATTCTCCTCTTCGATAATCTCGAGGTATCGCTGGGCTCGCACCATATCAACAAGGTTGCCACCCCATGTGGAGTTGATCCGACTGGGAACCGCAAACACATTGTCCTTCACTTCCTCAATCCTCTTGCCTGACATGAATCCACACACCTGCATTTTCTTTCCAAAGCAGATCATATCCGGTCGGACAAAATGTTCGTGTGCCCACATCTTCCCTGTCATCCCGACGCCAGTCTGCACCTCATCGAAGATGAGCATCGCATCGTTTTCATCAGCAAGCTGACGTAGGGCGTGGAAGAACTCCAAACGGAAATGATTATCGCCCCCTTCGCCCTGTATCGGTTCTATGATGATGGCGGCAATATCATCCTTGTTTGTCCGGAACGCCTCTTTGATTTGGCTGATGCTCAACTCTTCATCCTGCCGTACCTTCGTCAGGCTCTCCGCATCAAGAGGAAACCGAATGGCAGGATTGTGCACACGCGGCCAGTTGAACTTGGGAAAGAGATCCGTTTTCACCGGGTCCGTGTTGGTCAATGAGAGTGTGTAGCCCGAGCGACCGTGAAAACATTGACGGAAGTGAATGATCTGTCTGCCTCGTTCCTCCCCGCCAGACCGCTGGCGGGCTGGCTTGTATCCTTTTGCAAAATTCTTCCGAATCTTCCAGTCGAACGCGGCCTTCAGAGCATTCTCCACCCCGAGCGATCCTCCCTCTACAAAAAACACGTGCGGAAAGTACGACGGCAGGGCCACCCGTTCCAGCGTTGCAAGGAATTCAGCCTGCTCGGCAGTGTAAATGTCAGAGTTGGAGGGCTTGTTAACGCTGACGTACCCAAGTTTCTCAAGAAACTCAGGCGTTGTCATCTTGGGATGATTGAGGCCAATGGGGGATGAAGCGACAAACGTAAAAAAGTCAAGATAACGCTTGCCATCTTTCGCGTCGACGATATACGACCCCTGGCTTCGCTTCAGGTCGACAACAATATCGAACCCGTCCAGGATCATGTGCCTGGATAATGTAGGAAGAACCTGATCGGGAGTGACTGCAGAGGGACGCGTCATGGCTTTCGATGGTACCGTTTGATGCATGGACATGGGTAGTCTCCTTCAATAATACTCTGTGTGAAATAACTCCGCATTCGGCAGAGTTGTCCTAAAACCAGAGTATTCTCAGAAGAACTCCTGATGTTCAAACAATGAAACGATATATCTCCTGGTCTTTACCATGAGCTTAATTTTCGTAGTTGTCGATCTGTGCGCGTTGCAGACCGCCGCTGTAGTCGATGTAGACTGTTTTCCACTCGGTGAAGAACTCGTACACGGTCCATCCTCCCTCTCGGTGACCGTTCCCTGTTTGCTTCACGCCACCAAAAGGCATGTGCGCTTCAGCGCCGATCGTCGGCGCATTGATATACGTGATGCCGGCCTTGATGTCTCTGATTGCCCTGAACGCCGCGTTCACATTGGATGTATAGACTGATGATGAAAGTCCATAGATGGTATCGTTGAGCAGGCGCACCCCTTCATCGAGTGAACCTACTCTTAAGACAGACAGCACCGGGCCAAAGATTTCTTCCCTGGCAATGCGAAAATCGGGTTTCACATTTGCAAAAATAGTTGGCTTGTAAAACCATCCCCGCGCAAGCGCCGGCTCGGTTGCTATTTCGCCGCCTGCCACAATCTCTGCCCCTTGCTTCAATCCGATTTCCACATACTTTTGCACTGTCTTTCTCTGCCCTTCATTGACGCACGGTCCAATGTCAACACCAGGCTGCAATCCATCACCGAGCCGAAGATGCGCAACCCTGTCGGTCAGCATCACCATGAATCTATCGTGGATTTTCTCATGGAGGATGAGCCGGCTCGTGGCGGTACATCGTTGCCCTGTTGTACCAAACGCCCCCCAGAGCACTCCCTCGAGTGCGAGGTCAAGATCGGCATCCTCCATAACCAATTGCGCATTCTTGCCGCCAAGCTCAAGCGAAACACGTTTGAGGGTGGCACTCGCAACCTCGGAGATTTTCTTTCCCACTGCAGTCGACCCTGTAAAGCTAATAAGATCAACATCGGGATGGCTGACAATTGCCATCCCCACATCCCCACCACCGCCATGCACAATATTCACAACACCTTCCGGTACTCCACCTTCGAGCAGAATCTCGACTAAGGACGTTGCCGTGGCAGGTGTGTCGGATGCCGGTTTGAAGACGATTGTGTTTCCACACAGAAGAGCAGGAAAGATCTTCCACGTCGGAATCGCCATCGGGAAGTTCCACGGTGTTATGATTCCCGCCACACCGATTGGCACGCGGATCGCCATGTTGAATTTGTTAGGAAGCTCGGAAGGCACCGTATGTCCGAACAACCTCCTTCCCTCAGTCGCCGCATAATATGCCGTGTCAATCCCTTCCTGTACATCACCGCGTGTCTCTGCAAGAACTTTTCCCATTTCCTTGGTCATCTGGCGTGCAAGCTCTTCCTTCCGGGCAACCATGATATCGCCAACACGCCTGAGGATGTCTCCTCGTTTTGGCGCCGGGATCAATCGCCAGCCATCAAACGCCGTCCGGGCAGCCCGCACCGCTTCATCCACCTCTTCTTTACCCGACTTTGGAAAGGTGCCGAGGATCTCATCCCAGTTGGCTGGATTCCGGTTCTCAAATGTCTGTCCGCTCTTTGCGTCAACCCATTTCCCATTTATGAAATTTTGAAATGTCCTTGTCATCGGGTCCTTTTCTTTGTTATGCCAATCCAACTCGTTCGAAGATATAATCCACGTTGCGGATCGATCTGTTCAAATCGAACAAGGAGTCTAGCTCCTTCGTTCCAAGCTTTTCCGATACCCCGTCGGTCGAATTCAATGTTTCTCTGAAACTCTTGCCAGACTGCCAGACATCCATCGCTCCCGCTTGCACAACCCGGTATGCATCCTCCCGCTTCATTCCCTTGTTGGTGAGTGCGAGAAGGACGGATTGTGAAAAAATGAGTCCGTGTGTCCGCTCGAGGTTCTTCTTCATATTGTCCGGGTACACAATCAATTTGTCGATGACATCGATAAAAAGCGTCAGCATGTAATCCAGGAGAATACAACTATCGGGAATAATCACGCGTTCAACCGAGGAGTGCGTAATATCCCGTTCGTGCCAGAGGGCCACGTTTTCCATCCCTGCGAGAGCGTTTCCACGAAGAATTCTTGAAAGCCCGGCGATCCGCTCACAGGTAATGGGGTTCCTCTTGTGTGGCATTGCGGAGGATCCCTTCTGACCCGGCGAGAAGTATTCCTCTACCTCAAGCACTTCAGTCCTTTGTAGATGCCTGATCTCCGTAGCGAATTTTTCAAGAGAGCTTCCGATCAGTGCAAGCGTGGAGAGAAACTCGGCATGGCGATCACGCTGCAAAATCTGCGTCGAGACCGGAGCGGGCTTCAATCCCAGCTTTTTGCATACGTACTCTTCGACTTTCGGGCTAAGGTGCTCAAAAGTCCCCACTGCACCGGAAATTTGTCCCACCGCGATCCGATCGATTGCCGCTTGCAAGCGATCAATATTTCGTCGTGTCTCATCATACCAGAGAGCGAGCTTGAGGCCAAAGGTCGTCGGTTCCGCATGAATGCCATGTGTTCTGCCGACCATTATTGTTCTCTTGAATTCCTTTGCACGCCGCGCCAGAACTTCGGCCAGCTTCCGGAGATCATTGAGAATCAACTCTCCAGACTGATTCATCTGCACGGCAAGGCAGGTATCGAGAACGTCTGAAGAAGTCATGCCGAGATGGATGAAACGCGCCTCCGGACCAACGAATTCACCGACACTGGTCAGGAACGCAATGACATCGTGTTTCACTTCCCTTTCAATCTCATCGATTCTGCCAACATCAAATGAAGCTTTCTGGCGAATAACTTTTGCAGCCTCTTGTGGAATCACCCCAAGCTCAGCCTGGGCTTCGCACGCGAGGACCTCAATGTCCAGCCAGATATGAAACTTGTTTTTCTCTTCCCATATTCTCCCCATTTCGGGGCGGGTGTATCGTGTGATCACGGTCCCTCGGGCTGACGTCTACGTTGATCGTTTTTCCAGTTTCAATTTCAAATGAATCGTGTTCTTTTCTCTGAATACTCTAACCTGAAGTGTGTCGCCGACGCGCGCTTCATCGATAATTGCAATCATCGCAGCGTCATCAACCACCTTCTCACCATTGATCTCCT
>CAYPVN010000008.1:14236-18341 GCA_964414155.1 uncultured Chitinophagales bacterium | reverse complement strand
TCGATAATTGCAATCATCGCAGCGTCATCAACCACCTTCTCACCATTGATCTCCTGAATGATATCCCCAACCTTGAATCCTGCCCGGTCCGCCGGGCTTCCCCTCTTCACGTCACTAACAATCACACCTTCCACCCTATCAAGGCCGAAGTAGCGGGCCACCCGCTTATCGACGGTTTGAATCTCAAGGCCGGTCCAATACTCACGATCAATCTTGCCGTTTCGTTTGAGCTCCGCGACAACCGTTTTCACTCGGTTGATGGGAATCGCAAAACCAAGACCGATGCTTCCCTGATTGGGCGTGAAGATCACTGCATTCACGCCGATCACCTCACCGAGGCTGTTGACAAGCGGGCCACCACTGTTACCCGAATTGATCGCAGCATCCGTTTGGATCATTCCACGATAGACACGCCCTTCCTGTACACGGAGGTTCATTTTCGTGGCACTCACTACGCCAACCGTAACCGTTGGTTTGTCGTTGATGTCGAACAGACCGAACGGATTTCCAAACGCAATCACCCACTCCCCGGTGATGACATCATCCGAGTTGCCCAATTTGATGTATGGAAGATTCTGCGCATCGATCTTGAGCAAGGCAATATCGGACACCAGATCTGTCCCCACACGCCGGGCCTTGTATTTTTCGCCGTTCGTCATCGTCACAGTGATCTCTTTCGCTCTACCCGCAACATGGTCGTTCGTGAGAATATAACCATCGGGAGAGATGATGAACCCCGAGCCGAGGCCCTGCACCTGTTGTGCGTATGTACGGTCGCCGAAGAACTGGCGAAAGAACGGATCGTCGCCGAACATGCTTGACCAAGGATCGCGGTATTCCTGAACTTCAATGACGTTTATGCCCACAACTGCCGGACTGACCCTAGACACGGTGCGCGTGAGGGCGTTTTGACGGGAATTACTTATTTCATCGCTAACCGAGTCCCGCTGCCCCTGCGTAAACATCACCATCCGTCCACTCGGCTGCGTTGCAGGTTCGTCTATCTCGCCTCCACCAGCGATGCTGCTCGAGCCGGAGGAATGTCCAAGCCCGTAGCCCAATATCCCACCTATTATCAATGGCAGAAAAACTATAACGGCAACCCAGGAGCTTCTACTTCTCATCTCTCACCCTCGTTTCTTTCTCTTCAACACCTTTCGCACAGCCTTGACGATATCATCCCGATAAATTCCATATTTTTTCATCAGCTCTTCGCCCTTGCCAGATTCTCCAAACGTGTCGTTCACCGCAACAAACTCTTGCGCGGTCGGCCAGGCCTGAGAAAGGTACTCCGCAACCGCGCTTCCGAGCCCGGCGTGAATCTGATGATCTTCCGCTGTTACTATCGCACCTGTTTCCTTCGCCGCCTTGAGAATTGCTTCTTTGTCGAGTGGTTTGATCGTATGCATGTTGATGACACGGACCGAAATATTCTCCTTCTGCAATTCCTTTGCCGCCTGAATCGCTTCCCACACTTGCAGGCCGCACGAAATTACTGCCACATCGTTCCCTTCAATCAGTGTGTTGGCCTTGCCGATTTGAAAGGGGGTCGATTCATCCGTAAACATGGGTGTGTTGTCCCGGAAAAACCGAATGTAGACAGGCCCCTTCGTGATGGAGAGGGAGGATTTCACAGCACGCTTCGTCTCAAGGTAATCGCACGGAGAAATCACCGTCATGTGTGGCAAGACCCGCATGAGCGCAAGATCCTCAAGCGATTGATGAGTCGCGCCGTCCGGGCCAACCGTAATCCCGCAATGGGATGCGCAGATTTTCACAGGCATCTCGCTGTACGCAAGAGACTGCCGAATCTGATCGAAGGGGCGACCTGTGGCAAACTCGCCGTAAGCCGATGCGAACGGAATCTTCCCCACAAGCGCCAATCCTGCTGCAACACCCATCATATCTGCCTCGGCAACCCCAACTGAAAAAAACCGGTCCGGATAGGCCTTTGCGAACGCATCCACCTTGACCGACCCGCTTACATCCACACCAAGAACCACAACATTGGGATTTTCTTTTCCCAGCTCCATCAACGCATCGGAGAAACCCTGACGAGTCGCTTTATCGCCTTTGCTTTGAATGCTCGTGATCATTTTACAGTCTCCGGAACAGACTTCTCCCATTCGAACTCGATAAAGTCTCCAAACTTCGTCGGCGCGAGTTCGTTCAACGCCTGCTTCCCCTGCTCGATACTCGGCGGAACACCGTGCCAGCGATAGTCGTCTTCCATAAACGAGACACCCTTACCCATAAAGGTCTTTGCAATTACTACGGACGGCTTTCCCTTGAAGTTTCTTGCCGCATCCATTGCTGCGAGAAACTCCTCAACATCATTCCCATCACATTCAATAACATTCCATCGGAAGGACCGCCACTTGTCTGCAAGTGGCTCAATTTCCATCACCTTATCCGTTCGATTATCGATCTGGCAGAAGTTTCTGTCCACAATGGCTGTCAGGTTGTCCAGTTGATAATGGCCGGCGGTCATGATACCTTCCCACACCTGGCCTTCATCCAGCTCACCATCGCCATGCAAGACAACGACACGGTTCGGCTTTCCATCCATCCGGAGACCAATTGCACAGCCGGCAGCTATCGACATGCCCTGCCCCAACGAACCAGAGGCAATCTCCACTCCCGGAAGACCATGTGTGTACCAGGGGGCAGGATGCCCCTGCAGTCGCGTGTTGATCTTGCGCAGCGTGCTCATTTCGCTAAGCGGATAAAATCCAGCACGGGAGAGTGTTGCGTACCAGACAGGAGCCAGGTGACCGGCCGAGAGAAAGAAGTAGTCTCTCTCAGGCATCGTCAGATTGGTCGGATCATGCTTGAGAATCTTGAAATAAAGGCATGAAAAAATATCCGCCAGCCCGAGCGGCCCGCCCGAATGTCCCGATTGAGAGATCATCAGCATCTTCATGATGTCCCTCCTGATCTGGCGGGCCATCTCTTGCAATTCCGGCACATCAAACTTGTGGTGATTCTGACCTGACATCGAAATTTCCTTCACTGTTCTTTTGGAACCACACCCTTTTTTCTAACAAATTCTACAACCGGCTCAATGTGTCGTGACAAGATAATCCCAAAAAGTACAAGGGCGAAATATCTGAATTCTCCACTCAACACATCCACCGGAATGAACCGAGCAAGCACGACGTCCGGTGAAAACAATATCATCAACAATGTGGCAAGACATGCAACGGCATTGCCGATGTTGACATTCTTGGAAACCCTAAAGCCGAGGAACCACCAGATTCCCCACGTAGCGACAAATATCCATCCGAGGGCAAGCATCACGCCAGCGGCGGTAGCAAGTCCTCTCCCTCCCTTGAAATTCAGCCAAACAGGGAAATTGTGGCCAACAACAGCAGCTATACCCGCAGTCGCCTGAATGGCGAAATTGTTTTCGAACAGCTCCTTCGCAAGCAGCACAATCCCCATCCCTTTCAGCAAATCGAGGAGAAGAACCGCACCTCCAACCAGTTTCGACTTTGTCACCACGTAACTGTTCAGCGTTCCAACGTTACCGCTGCCAGCATTTCGAATATCAATGTTCGATTTCCATCTTACGAGGAGGTAGGCAGTCGGAACAGATCCGAGAAGATAGCCGAGGACGCCCGCAATTCCAAGAGAAAGCACGATACTACGGCGTGATGAGTCTGCGTTGTGTTGCTTCAGATAAAAAATACGAAAAAACCGATGGATAGTCAAGGCACGAACTTAGTGCAACTCCATTGATTGTTGGAAGTTACTGCAATTCGTTCCTTGATTCTCGGAACGAAAACAGGTATATTTTCCACAACGAATTGTTCGATCGCTGATGAATACGAGATGTCGGCGCGAGCGATTCGCCTCATCTTTCCACAACGCTGCTGCGTGACGAGTTGTCGGCGAACGAACGTCGCTGGCACATTATCGATTGGAGGGCAGCTCTTTTTCCCAAGATGCGGTCAATGACGAAACCAGACATTCGCGAGCTTCTTCACAAACACAAGCAGGGAAAAGTCTCATCGAGCCGAGTTATTGAAGCTTTCTCATCTGTTTTGGTGGACCCGATGGGATTTGCAAACCTCGACCGGCATCGTGAACTTCGGCAAGGTTT
>CAYPVN010000008.1:7036-14136 GCA_964414155.1 uncultured Chitinophagales bacterium | reverse complement strand
TGATGGGTAATGAAACTGACCGCCTTCCGGATGTTGGCGTCGCGGGTATCCACAGATTGCTCTCGCAAAGCAAGCGTCTGCGGAATGCTTCCGTCATTATTGTTGTTGCAGGAATGGAAGGCGCCTTGCCAAGCGTTGTAGGCGGCTTGGTTGACGTACCGGTAATAGCGGTTCCCACGTCAGTTGGTTACGGCGCAAGCTTCAAAGGCGTCGCAGCTTTGCTGGGCATGCTCAACTCGTGCGCAGCCGGAGTGACGGTTGTAAACATCGACAATGGCTTCGGCGCCGGATTTGCAGCAAGCCTCATCAATAGGAAAAGAAACGATCGCGACTAGTTCCTCCAAGAATTTTATCCGGATACTCAATGGCTAAAGACCTTTCCAAAATCTCCTACTACGATAATATCCTCCAGACTGTTGGCAAGACACCCCTTGTGCGGCTCAACAGGGTAACGCGTGGCGTTAATGGATTGATACTTGCGAAGGTTGAGTATTTCAATCCCGGTGGCTCTGTCAAAGACCGGATTGGCCTTTCCATTGTAGAGGAGGCTGAACAGGAAGGACGATTGAAACCTGGTGGTACGATCGTTGAGTCAACATCCGGGAATACCGGAATGGGGCTGGCCCTTGTTGCTGCAGTCAAAGGGTACAAGACGGTTTTCACCTTGCCCGACAAGATGAGCATCGAGAAAATCCGGCTCCTCCGTTCCTTCGGCGCAGAAGTTATCGTCACCCCCACAGCGGTCCCGCACGAATCTCCGGAAAGCTACACGGAAGTTGCCAAGCGCATCGTTCGTGAAACTCCCAACTCAATCCTTGCCAACCAATACTACAACCAAAGAAACCCCGAATCACATTACAATACAACCGGACGGGAAATCTGGGAGCAAACTGGTGGGCAAATTGACTACTTTGTTTGCGGCATAGGAACGGGCGGCACCATTAGCGGCGCTGGAAAGTTCTTAAAGGAAAAGAATCCGAACATCAAAGTCATCGGAATCGACCCTAAGGGCTCAGTGTTGAGGGAGTATTTCTACACGAAGAAGGTCACCCCGGTCCTGAAAACGTACATGGTTGAGGGAATAGGACAGGACTATGTTCCTGGTGTTCTCCAGTTCGAGTATGTTGACGATGTCATTGAAGCAACGGATAAGGAATCCTTCCTGATGGCGCGACGGCTTACTCGTGAAGAAGGTCTTATGGTCGGAGGTTCATCCGGCACTGCAGTGGCTGGAATGATGAAAGTCGCTGACCGATTCAAACCCGACGATGTTGTCGTCGTTCTTCTCCCCGATACCGGAGAGCGGTATCTCACCAAGATTTTCAACGATGACTGGATGCGCGAGTATGGATTCCTCACACCGGAGAAAATCACAGCACGGTACGTGCTCGAGGCAAAGGGGAAGAAGCTGGGCCAACTCGTCTCCATTAATCCGACCACGACGGTGCGCAAAGCATTGGATTTGATCAAGGAACATGATGTCTCGCAGCTTCCCGTGCTTGAGAACGGGAAGTCAGTTGGCTCGGTCCATGACAACGAACTGATGACCACCGTCCTTGAGCAGCCTGCTCTGGTCGATGCACCGGTCAGCAAGGTGATGGGACCGACTATCCCGTCGGTACATATCGATTCGCAAATCGAGCATGTTGTTCAATTGATGACAGCAAAGAAAAATGCTGCGGTGCTGCTCGAAGAAAACGAAAAAATCAGCGGCATCCTGACACGGTATGATGTTATTGAGTACCTGGCGAAGTAATGAATCGAACCAACCACCAAATACACACAGGCTAGGCAATGGGTTTTTCCACGAAAGCGATTCATGCAGGTCAACAGCCCGAACCAATGACGGGCGCAATTATGACGCCGGTGTTTCTCACGTCCACCTATGTGCAAGAGGAGCTCGGAAAGCACAAAGGATATGAGTACTCCCGCGTTTCAAACCCTACGCGAACAGCGTTGGAACAAAACATCGCAGCACTTGAAGGGGGAAGCGAAGGCATGGCATTTGGCTCCGGCACCGTTGCCATTGATGCCATCATGCACTTGCTGAGACCGGGTGATCATGCGATCCTGTCGAGGAATGTCTACGGTGGAACATATCGCATTGCACGCTCCGTGTGGGAGGATTTTGGACTGCAATTCGATTTTGTCGATACAACCGACCTGAACCAGATTGAGCGGGTCATCAGACCGAACTCGAAGATGCTTTTTATCGAGACCCCTACAAATCCCACAATGGAAATTACGGACCTTGAGGGTTCGGTGAAGATTGCAAAGAAACATTCGCTAATCTCTGTTTCCGACAACACATTTGCCACACCGTATCTGCAACGCCCATTGGAGCTTGGTTTCGACATCGTCGTTCATAGTCTTACCAAATACTTGAATGGCCACAGCGATATGCTGGGTGGACTCGTTGTCACAAATGACAAGGCGATTGCTGATAAGCTTCGGTTCCTGCAAAAGGCAGTCGGCGGAGTGCTCAGTCCATTCGATGCCTGGCTCTGCCTGCGCGGCACAAAGACTCTCGTCGTCCGCATGAAGCAACATAATGAGAATGCGATGCAGGTTGCACGATGGCTCACCCAACAACCGAAAATTCGGAAAGTCTATTACCCGGGGCTTGAAGATCATCCACAGCACTTGCTTGCAAAGAAACAAATGAGTGGGTTTGGAGGAATGATATCGTTTGACCTTGGAAGTCTGGCGGCCGCGGCAGCATTCCTGAAAAAGGTACGACTGTGCGCCCTTGCGGAAAGCCTCGGTGGCGTCGAAACCATCATCACACATCCGGCAACGATGACCCACGCGGCAATTCCTGCCGAACAGCGGAACCGCATCGGCATAACGGACGGCCTCGTGCGCATCTCCGTGGGGATTGAAGATGTCGAGGATATTATTGCCGACCTCGAGACGGCATTTCAAGATTAGTTCATGATGGATCGGTTGAATTCGACTCACATTGTTTTTATCTTGATGCAAATACGAAACAATCCCGATCGATTTCTTACCTCAGTTCGCGTAGCGACGCTATGAAGGCAGTGATTATGGCTGGCGGGTTCGGAACCCGGTTGCGACCCCTGACCTGTAACACTCCAAAACCGATGGTGCCCGTGGTAAACAAGCCAATGATGCACCACATCGTTGAGCTGCTGAGGAAACATGGGATCACAGACCTTCTTGCTACTCTTTACTACTCCCCTGAAGTTATAACAAGCTACTTCGGAGACGGTTCACGTTTCGGAGTGACTATGAAGTATGTGAGGGCGGAAGCGGATTACGGAACGGCCGGCAGTGTTCGTAATGCCACACATGGTTCCCACGAGCGCGTACTCATCATTAGCGGTGATGTGCTTACGGATTTCGACCTCACTGCCGCGATCCGGTCTCATGAATCCCGCAAAGCGGAAGCAACCATTGTTCTCACCCATGCCCAAAACCCGCTCCAATTCGGCGTGGTGATGACGCGAGATGATGGAAAGATTACAAGGTTTCTTGAAAAACCCTCCTGGGGTGAGGTTTTTAGCGATACGATCAACACCGGGATTTATATTCTGGAGCGCGAAGTCCTCGAGCTCATCCCTTATCGGGCAGAGTATGATTTCAGCAAGGACCTTTTCCCGTTGCTCTTGCGACAGAATGCGGGGCTCTACGGCTATGTTTCCAACGGGTACTGGCGCGATATCGGCAACCTCAACGAATATCAGGATGCGCACATTGACGCACTCTCCGGTCGTGTTACAATGGAATTTGACGGAACACACCATGGATCGATGCATGCAGGTGAAGGCACTACATTCAATCCCGACCGAATGTCGATCAGCGGCACAGTAGTAATTGGCAGGCACTGCACCATTGGCGAAGATGTCGTTCTGTCCAATACGCTCATTGGCGATAACTGCGTGATCGGACCAGGTACGGTCATCCGGAACTCCGTTCTCTGGAACGACGTCGCCGTGGGTCATAACAGTGAGCTCACATCGGACGTCGTCTGTTCAAAGTGCTCGATCGGGGAAAAGGTTGTGGTCGCGGAAAATGTGTTCATCGGCGACTCGTGTTGGATCGGCCGCAAAGCGTACCTCTCTGCGAACATCAAGTTGTGGCCCGAGAAGGTCGTGGAGGAAGGGGCAATCCTTACACGCAGTCTCGTCTGGGAGGATAAGTGGCTCCGGGAGCTGTTCACTGATTCACGGGTAACCGGACTCTCCAATATCGAAATGAACCCGGAGTTTGGCGCGAAGCTTGGCGCTGCGTATGGCGCGTACATCGGTGCAGGCAAGACCGTTGTCACCTGCCGCGATTCGGACAACGTCTCCCGCATGATGAACCGTGCATTGATCTGCGGGTTGATCTCTGCCGGCGTGAATACCTTCGACCTCCGTGCAACGTCCATCCCGCTATTACGCCACGAGCTCAGCAGCGGCAAAGAATCTGGAGGCATTCATGTTCGTCGCTCTCCGTTCAATAAGAACCTGACCGATATCATCTTCTTCGATGAGGGCGGAAAGGACCTTCCGTCGAGCAAGACAAAGAGCGTCGAGCGACTCTTTTTTGGGGAAGATTTCGCGCGGGCTCCGCAGGAGAAAGTTGGCAGCATTTCATTCCCCGAAAGAACCACTGAAATTTACAAGCAGAAGTTCCTCTCATCCATCGATGTTGATACGATCGGTAAGAAACGATTCAAGATCGTTATTGATTATTCAAACGGGATCGCTTCAACGATTTTTCCGATCATTTTGGGATCATTCGATTGCCAGGTGGTCGCGCTGAATGCTCATCTCGACCCGAAAAAGCTGACACGCGATAAATATGAGTTCGAGTATTCCCTCAAGCAGCTTTCACACATTGTCACATCGCTCAACTACGATATCGGCGCGTTGATCGACGCAGGTGGAGAGAAACTCTTCATCGTCAACGAACAGGGGAAGGCCATTGAGAGTGATCGACTTCTTACCATTGTTGCCGATCTGTTCATGCGCACTACAAAGGATGTCAGCACAATCGCCGTTCCGATCACTTCCTCCGGAGAGATCGATGTTATCGCGGCAAAACGGGGCGTTCAGGTTATGAAGACTCGCAACACCCACCTTGCAATGATGGAGGCCGCGACAACAAAGGCCGCACAATTCGTCGGGGGCACCAAGGGGGGATTTATCTTCACTGATTTCTTTTTTGCCACGGATGCGATGTACTCCCTTGCAAAAATGCTCGAGATGATGGCCGCAACCGATAAGCGCCTGGGGGATATCGATAAAGAGATTCCCCTGCTTGTCACGGCACGGCGGAATGTGAACTGCTCCTGGGAACACAAAGGAAAAGTCATGCGGAATATCATGCGTGACTCCGAGGGACTGCGACGAGATCTGGTGGACGGCGTGAAAATTTATTTCGATGGCGAGCATCAAGGCGCATCGGCGTTGCTGATTCCGGATAAGGAGCGCCCTCTTTTCCATATCAATGCAGAAGCGCTCGATGAAATAACGGCAAACTCACTGGCTTTGGAATATGAGACAAAAGTCATTAAATGGCGGGACGAACCATAGGAGATCATCAACGGCATGAAAATTAGCGACATATTGACTGAAAACTTTGTTGTGCTCGGCCTCGAAGGGGATTCGAAAGATGAGATTATCAATTCGATGATCGACGTGGTTTCGGCATCCCCAAAAGTTCTCGACAAGGACAAAGTGCGTGAAGCAATCCTGGAGAGAGAGAAAATCATGTCCACAGGCGTGGGCAATGGATTTGCTATCCCACACGGAAAGACTGACGCAGTCTCCGATATTGTTGCAGCATTCGCTGTGACGGCAAACCCCATCGATTATCACTCGCTTGACGAAAAACCCGTCCGCCTTGTCTTCCTTCTCGTTGGCAAGGACAATATGGTCGGTCCTCACATCAAACTTCTGAGCAGGATATCCCGCTTGATGAACAAGGAAGAATTCCGCAAACGACTGCTCGAATTGAAATCCTCCAAAGAAGTCCTCGATATGTTCAAGGAGGAAGAGGCGAGTTACTTTGAGGTTTGACCCGTTGTTCGCATCGCAAGTAGCTCTCGCCTTCCAGCTGTCAGGCCCGCTTCAGTCGAGGAGCGCCTGCTGATGGCTGCTCCAAGGAAAAAGCCCGAAGAATCGGAATACCTCCTTCGCCTTGCCCCGACATACGTCGAGCGGGAACAAAAGTACAAGACCTTGCTCATCCTTGAAACCACAAAGCTGTTCTCAAATTTCCGGTACGATCTTTCTGTAAGGGAGGAATTCGACAAGAAGACCTTGTATTTTAAAGTGCTCGGCTTGCGGCCCCCACAACTCAGCCTTCCAGCAGTCGGCCACGCACGGTTCGTTCGTGAGTTCGATAACCTTCGCGGCACATACGACATTGCTATTGAGGGACTCGATGGACGAGTCAACTCGTTTTCGGTAAAGTTCACTCCAAAAAAGATGCAACTTCTCAAATCACCTGCATCTCCGTTTGTCGACATCATCATCGACCACTCGCCGAGTTCTGCCAAATGATCACCATCGACCAATGATCCCCATATTATTTGAAATAGGACCAATCAAAATCTACAGCTACGGTTTGATGCTCGGCATCGGATTCATGCTGGGAAGTTACATTCTTTCTCTTGAACTCAGGAGGAAGAAACTCGACCCGAATCTTGCAAGCACGATTACCATCCTTGCGGTAGTGTTCGGCATCGCAGGCGCGAAACTACTTTATCTCATCGAGCATTGGAATTCGTTCCTCCATGATCCGATCGGCATGGCATTCTCAGCGGGGGGGCTTACGTGGTATGGTGGGTTTATCGTCGGGATGACGGCGATTTCCCTCTATGTGCGAGCTAAGAAGGTGCCCTATCTCAAAATTTGGGATGGGCTTGGTGTTGCCTTGATTCTTGCGTATGGTGTTGCACGACTTGGTTGTCACTTTGCCGGCGACGGCGATTATGGATTTCCCACCGATTTGCCGTGGGGAACGAACTACGAGAGAGGTACATTCCCACCCTCACAGGCTTTTGCGATCTTCCCGGAAGTCACAAGCAAATATCCCGGTGGCATTGTCCCCGATAATACGCCCTGCCACCCTACACCGGTGTACGA
>CAYPVN010000008.1:0-6936 GCA_964414155.1 uncultured Chitinophagales bacterium | reverse complement strand
ATCCCGGTGGCATTGTCCCCGATAATACGCCCTGCCACCCTACACCGGTGTACGAAATGCTGCTCGGCGTTGTGGGGTTCCTGTTTCTCTGGAGACTGCGTAAGAAGGACTATCCCGACGGGAAGCTCTTCATGATCTACCTGATGCTTGCCAGCTTGTTCCGGTTTGTGATCGAGTTTCTCCGGTTGAACCCGCGCTTCCTCTTCGGACTCTCCGAAGCTCAGCTCATCGGAATCGTATTGTGTTGTGTCGGGTTGATCGGCATGTTCATGATCGACAAGAAGCATGGCCAGGCAGGCACTGCTACTCCATGATCCTCGTAGAGCTCTTCTCGAAGCACGACTGCCATTTGTGTGATGAAGCGAAGGCTGTCCTGGAGAAGGTGCAGCGTGAAATTCCCTTTACCCTCAAGGAAATCAAGCTCGCGGAAGGAGACGAGAAGTTCGAAGAGTATGCAGAATCGGTCCCCGTCGTCCGCATGGACAAAGTCTTGACATTTAAGTACAGGGTGAACGAACACACGTTGCGGATCAGACTACAACAACTGGCGTCCTCGGGTGAGCGTGTTGACGAAGAAGAGGAATCTGCTTGAGAGTTGTCGCGAAAGGCTTCGAAGCCCTCGGCATCGCTTGTGTGATGATCGGACTCGTCCAGGGGATTCAAAGTGCGACAATGTGGATGGAACTCTACTTAAGCATCATTGGAATTGTCTTGTTTCTTATTGGATGGGGAATTGAAAAGCTGATCGGTCGCAAGCAGTCTCAAAAACAATAAGCCGGTGGAAACCTGGTGCCCCTCCTTCCTCATAACCCTTTCCCATGAAACACCAATCAACCAAGGAAACAATAGCCGGTCGCAAACCGGTTCTGGAGGCACTTAAGGCCGGGACACCGGTTGAAACAATTGTCGTTCTGTCCGGTGTTCACGGAAAGGAGATCGACGCAATCAGAGAGCTTGCACAAGTGAAAAGTGTGCGGGTGGTTGAAGTGGATAAGCAGCAATTCCGGAAATTTGCCGGCGAGGCGACCACTCAGGGCATTGTCGCTCTCGTGCAGAAACACACATACGCCACGCTTGATGACGTCCTGAACGTTGCACGAGAACGCGGTCAAATGGGATTTGTACTCATCCTCGATGAAATCGAAGACCCGCAGAACCTCGGCGCCTTGATTCGCACAGCGGAATGCGCTGGAGTGCACGGAGTCATCATCCCAAAACATCATTCGGCATCAGTTACAACAACAGTGACGAAGACTTCGGCAGGAGCGACTGAGCACATTGCTGTAACCGAGGTTACAAATCTTGTCGATGCGATCGGGAGGCTGAAGGAAATGGGATACTGGATTGTTGGATTGGATGGTCACGCGGAGAAACTTTACACGGAGGTCGATTACAAGAGTCCGGTTGCGCTTGTAGTAGGTAATGAGGGAAGAGGAATCCGAAGATTGGTCAGGGAACACTGTGACTTTCTTGTGAAGATCCCACTGTTCGGAAAAATCGAGTCCCTCAACGCCTCAGTGGCAGCAGGTTTGGTGATGTTTGAAGTGGCGAAGCAGAGAATAACTTAGGGGCTGTTTGCTATTTCTAACTTCATTCCTTAGCTTCCTTCCAAGTTAGTTTCCATGCCGCCCTTTCTGTAAACCTGAGAATGCCATTGAATCACTTACACGAAGTTCTTGCCGGAGATATTTCAACCTGGCGCAAGTCGAACCATATGTCGAGCGACTATCCCTCGATAGCGGAGATTCTTGAGTGGGCTTCGAACCCTGACGGCAGTGGCTTCAAGCTTCGCCCTCCGCAGTTGCGAGCCCTCGAAACCTATTGGTACTTGCGGCTGGTGGAGGAGACTGCTCATGTCTTCGATCTCTACAAGAGGCACTTCTCTCCAGACAAAGACCCTGACTCCTTCCTCTCTGCGTTAGGAATCCCTGATGAAGCATTCAAGAAGAGCAAATACAACATGAAGGCTCTCTTGAAGAACGTCCTGACGAACGACGAGTTCGCAGCCGAGTTCAAGCTTGAAGCTCTTCGGGAAACGTTGAGCCTCAAATACCCAAGCTACATTTTTGCCTTGGCTATGGGTGCGGGTAAGACAGCGCTCGTCGGAGCGATCATTGCAACTGAGTTTGCGATGGCTCTGGAGTATCCGAAAGGTCCGTTCGTCCAAAACGCTCTTGTATTCGCACCGGGGTTGACCATCATCGAATCGCTGCGCGAACTGGCTGAGATTCCGTATGACCGGATACTCCCACAACGATTGTACAAACAATTTGCCGCTTCAGTGAAGCTGACGTTCACTCGTGATGGTGACCCGGACATTCCGATCATCGAGAGGAGTTCATTCAACATTGTCGTCACGAACACAGAGAAAATTCGGATACAGAAGGAGACGATACGGAAGAGTGATATCGGCAATCTGTTCGCTCCGCCTGACAAGGAAGACGAAGCGCGGGCGGAAGTTGCGAACCGCCGTCTGCGCAAGATTGCATCCCTCCCACATCTCGCGGTATTCTCCGATGAAGCTCACCACACCTACGGACAGGCACTCGACACCGAGTTGAAGAAAGTCAGGAAGACGGTTGATTACCTCCACAAAGAGAGTCCGAACCTTATCTGTGTGGTGAACACCACGGGTACACCCTACTACAAGCGCAATCTCCTCCGCGATGTTGTTATCTGGTATGGTCTATCGGAAGGAATCAAAGACGGCATCCTCAAAGATATTGCCGAGAACATCATGGCGTACGACTTCAGCGATGATGTCGAGACCTATTTGCGACACGTCATCGAGGACTTCTTTACGGAGTACGGGGATGTAACCTTGCCTGATGGAACCCCCGCAAAGCTTGCGATGTACTTTCCGCAAACTAATGACGTTGAGCAGCTCCGTCCCGTAATCGAGTCGAAGCTTGCCGAACTTGGCCTGCCTGCGACGTTAATCCTCGAACATCACACGGCCAAAGAAAACAAGGCAGACTTTGATCGTTTTCGTTTCAAAGACTCGCCCCACCGCGTCGCTTTGCTTGTAAGCAGGGGTGTTGAGGGGTGGAACGTTCCGGCACTGTTCTCGTGTGCGCTTGCCCGCCGGCTTTCTAGCGCCAACAACTTCGTACTACAAGCTGCATGTCGATGTCTGCGTCAGGTTCCGGGTAACACCAGACACGCCCGCATCTATCTTTCAATGGACAACCGTTCGATTCTTGACAAGCAATTGCAAGAAACATACGGCGAGACAATTGACGATATCAATCGGACGCAACGGAAGAGCAAATCCGACATCATCAAACTCCGCAAGCTCAACATCCCACCGCTGTTGGTGAAACAGATTGTGAGAACAGTAGTGAGGAAGAATATTCAAGGAACACCTTTCCGCCTTGAGAAGCCGACTGATGCGGCGGCACAAAAGATTCGCCGCACAACGCTGACTGTCGCTGAACAACAATCCACCTACAAAGTCCTTCGAGAGGTTGGCGACATAGAAGAGATCATGGCAACGCCTGATACCTATGACGTGTATACGGCAGCGATGGAGCTCTCTGCAACCTACAGGCTGGATTTGTGGATGGTGTACGATGAACTCAAACGGCTCTATGGAGACGAAGAGCTGCCTGCGGCGCACCTTCCGGGGCTCTGCAAGCAAGTCGAGAGTCAGATCTGTCAGTACGAAGTTCAGGAAGAAACCGTTGAACGAGCGCTTGCCTTGGTGAAGTTGGACGGTTTCGATAAGACAGTGGATGCCAACGGAAGCGATGTGTATACCGCTGAGATTTCGTATCCCATCGACCGTGAACATCTCTTGAAGCATTGGGAAAAGTGGAACCAGGGGGAACGGACGTTCGGCTTTCACTATTCGCCCTACAATTTTGATTCGAATCCAGAGGTCTATTTCTTCGAGAACATGATGCGCGAGCTTCATGTTGTGCCGGAGGATGTTGAGGACATCTACTTTACAGGAGCGCTCACCGATCCGAAGAAGACGGAATTCTACGTTGAGTACAAAGGTGAGGACGGGAAATGGCACCGCTACACGCCGGACTTCATCATCCGCAAGAAGAACGGAAAGTGCCTCATTGTAGAGATCAAGGCAGCGATGCACAAGGCGGCAACGACCGAAGACCTGGATCGGTACAAACGGTTGGAAGCGCCAAAGACACAAGAAGGAAGAAAAGCTATCGCCCTGCAAAAGTATCAAAACTTGAATCCCGACAAATTGAAGTATCAGATACTTTACACCAGAGATGACATGCTGAGTGCAGACCAGCTCGCGGCAGCGCGGAATGGCCTTGCGGAGCCTTAACCGTTGGTTGGGAATGGGCTAAAGCCCACCTGGGTTTGGGTCTTGGTTTTGTAATCCCCGACCTGAAGGTCGGGGCTATGCAGATTTTCGCAACGTTGCGGTGTATTCCCCGCAATATTACGGTTAAACAGACGCAGGGCTCCCGAAATCGACAGTAGTGAGCGAAGGGGCGATGGCGTGTGTTTGCGATTTCGGCGGAGCGCTCAATACGGTTGCTGAAATCGCAGGGCACGAGGGTGGAAAGCCATCGCTGCGTTTCGATTTCGGAAGTTCTCTTTCGTACTTTCTCTTCCAAAGAGAAAGTACACCATAGTAAATGTTTTGGGATAGCATATGGCAAAGAAGAAAGTGCGTAAGCCACAGAAGGAAGAAAAGAAAGCGGCCAAGCCTTCCAAGTCTCCTCGTCACGCCAAGAAACCAGAAGCGCAAAAGAAACAACTCACCATCTCCGCTGCCAAGGGCCGCCCGATGCTCACATGGGTTGGCAAAAAACCGCTGAGGCATGTTACCGCCTTCCCGGCACAACACATCGAGACGTTCGACCCCAAACACGAAACCAATCCGAAATCCCTGCCTGCCGGTCAGGCGGGCGACATCTGGAAGGATTGGCCTTCTTCTTACCCCAAAGGCGGGCTCCTCTTCCACGGCGACAACAAAGAAGTGCTAGCGAACCTCCTTGCGAATGGACTCAGAGGAAAAGTAAAACTCTCTTTCATTGATCCACCCTTCAATACCGGTGTGGATTATGTTCGTAAAGTAACCCTACGGCAACCAGATTGGCAAGGTGAGAAACTTGCAGGTGATGGTTATTCCTTTGCCGAACAGATTCAGTACAGTGCAAATTGGGGTGATGATACTTTTCTTCAATTCCTTTATGATAGACTCCAGCTTTTGAAAGAGCTCATGAGCGATGATGGGGCTTTGTTTGTCCGATTAGATGTTCATTACGGACACTATCTTAAGATTCTTGGAGATGAAGTATTTGGTCGCGATTGCTTCGTCAACGAAATGGTTGTCAATAGAGTTAGAAAAAACGTCACTCATCAAGGAAGGCTCTCCATACCTAACGCTGTCGATAGTCTGTATGTCTTTGCAAAAGATCCAGACTACGGTTACGAAAATATTCTTAAACGGTTGAGTGAAAAAGCGGAGGGTTATTGGCGTGCGATGGATTCGGCAGAAGTCCGCCCCAACCCATCCCGCGTAATCGAAGGCAAGACATTCTTCCCTCCTCCAGGGCGTCATTTTACGTTTACCCAAGAAAAGGTCGCTGAAATGTATGCACAGGGTAAAATCCGTCTCAATCCGCGAAACGGAAACCCTGAATATTGGGTAGAAGAAAAGGACTACATTACTCTCGACAGTGATTGGACTGACGTCGCTGGCTATACATTCAATACTGGCTATCCAACAGAAAACGCCGAAGCCCTTTTGGAAAGAGTCATCACTGTTGCATCAAAACCAAACGATATTGTTCTCGACTGCTTCATTGGCTCTGGGACAACCGCCGCCGTTGCGCAGAAGTCAGGTCGCCGTTGGATCGGTTGCGACATCAACAAGGGCGCAATCCAAACCACGAGCAAGCGACTTCAGAACATCATCCTTGAGCAGGCAAACAACGGCACACAGCTTACCACATCGGCGGAAGAGAACGAAAAGCAGATTGTCCCTGCGCAGCTCTCGTTTGCCGTGTATCGTGTGAACGACTACGACCTGCAAATCCAGCACAACGAAGCGGTCAACCTCGCATGCGAGCACATCGGCGTTACACGGACAAGGAACGACTCGTTCTTCGATGGTACGCTTGGCAACCGTCTCGTCAAGATCGTTCCATTCGGTCATCCGCTCAGTCCGTTGGACCTTGAAGAGATCAAGAAGGAACTCAAAGCCCGTCCCGGCGAAGACAGGGACATCGTTGTCGTTGCGCTCGGAAAAGAACTCTCCATTGACGCGTGGCTCGAAGAGTGGAACCGCTTGCGCAAACAGGGCGACGTGCCCAACAAGATCGAAGTCATTGAACTTCGCACCGACCAGAAGTACGGGAAGTTCATCAAGCATGAGCCTGCAAGAGCGAGAGTGAAAGTCGAGCGCAAGAAGGATAAGATTCAGGTCGTCATCGAAGACTTTATCTCGCCCACGATTCTTGAGCGCCTCAGCACGCAGAACGGTCTACTCCAACCACAAATCAAAGACTGGCGCAGCATGGTGGACTGTGTGATGATCGACGCGAACTACAACGGAGAGGTGTTCAACATCCAACTTTCCGACGTGCCGGAGAAAAAGAATGATCTCGTCAGAGGGGTATATGAGTTAGATGCGCCGAAGGGAAAGACGTCAGTTGCGGTGAAAATTGTTGATATGCTGGGAGAGGAGGTTCTGCAGACTGTAAGGGTTTGAAAGGACCATTCTAATTCCCTTCGTCTTCCCCTCTCGTCAATCCGAACTTCTTCATTTTGTTGTACAAGTGGCTTCGCTGGATGTCCAGCGACTCGGCGGTACGGCTGATATTCCAGTTGTTCGCCTCCAACTGTTTCTTGATGAACGCCGCTTCTGCCCGGTCCTTGAACTCCTGGAACGTGCCCGCGATGCTAAGAAGATCGTCGACACGCGGTTTCGCTCCTCCGACACTCTGTTCAATC
>CAYPVN010000007.1:15069-25138 GCA_964414155.1 uncultured Chitinophagales bacterium | reverse complement strand
GGGCGCAGCTGTTGGCTGACGCGGAATTAAGGCTCGCGCCTAAACTGCGCTTCACCTTTTGCAACTCTTACTGAAATAGTTTACATTCCTCATAGTATTACTGAAAGAGTGTTCTTCCGAATGCTTCGCGCCTCCCCTGCACACATCAGGATAGATTCCATGCGCATTCTCGTTGTCGAAGACGAAAAAAAGGTTGCCCGGTTTATCCAGCAAGGACTGGAGGAGGAACACTATTCGGTCGATGTCGCGTACGACGGTGAAAAGGGACTGCAGATGGCGACCTCCGAGAATTACGATCTGATAGTCCTCGACGACATGCTGCCGAAGAAGAGCGGGCTGGAGCTTCTCAAGGAATTCCGGGCGAGGAAGGGAACAACCCCCACGTTCATGCTGACGGCCAAGGCTTCAACGGAGGACAAGGTTGCAGGGCTGGACAGCGGTGCCGACGATTACCTGACAAAGCCCTTCTCACTTGCAGAGTTTCTTGCCCGCGTGCGGTCCCTGTTGCGCCGGGGTGCAAGCGAAAAATCAACCATGCTCACGCTTGCCGATCTGGAACTGGACACAATTTCGCACAAGGCGAAACGGGGCTCACGCTCGATTGACCTCACCGCCAAGGAGTATTCGTTGCTGGAATATTTCTTGAGGAACAAGAACCGCGTCCTCAGCCGGTCGATCATTTCCGAGCATATCTGGGATTACAATTTCGATACCGGAACCAACATCATCGATGTGTACGTGAACCATCTCCGCAACAAGATCGACAACGGGTTTGAGAAACAACTCATTCACACTGTGCGCGGCGTTGGCTATGTCTTGAAAGCGGAGTGACCGGTGCGATTCGGATTCCGATCCATACGCGCGCGTCTGACCTTCTGGTATACGTTTCTGGTATTTGCCACACTCGTAATCTTCGCGGGAACAGCATACTACTACACCAGAAATACGCTCTCCGACAACCTTGATATTTCATTAAGCAATGAAGTCCGGTGGGTCAAGGATTTCATTCAGCCCCAGGCAAGCAAAGTAAAACCCAGCAAGCGATCCATAGACGCTCTCCTTCGAACCAAACCGAAACTCAGACCACTGCCCACCGACAGCGTCTCAAGCGATGTGACAGCAGACGAGGCCGATGAGATCTGGAATCAAATTTTCGAGCATGCGCTCCTCAGCCCCAAGAAAACCTACATTCAGGTTGCTGATCACAACAGAGCAATCATATACCGGTCATACAGTCTGGGAAAGGACAGCCTGGCACTGCCACATGCCCTCAACATCAATACCATACTTCTCACAACAACGCTCCTGAACGGCGAGGAGGTTCGTTCCGCGTTCATGCGAGACAAGGATTTCATGATTCTTGTTGGATACCCACTAGCCGAGTTACGCGAGGCTCTCGAGAATCTGTTTTCCATTTTCCTCATTCTCATCCCGATCGCCGTTGTAGCGTCTGTTGTCGGCGGATCGTACCTTGCAAACAAGTCGCTAGCACCGGTGAGCGATGTTACGGCGGCAGCGCGGCGCATCACTGCGGAGAACCTTGATCAGATAATCCCGATCAGGGAGGTGGACGATGAAATCGGGAGGCTTACCAGCACTATCAATGACATGTTCAAGAGATTGCACGAGTCTTTCGATCAAGTGCGTCAGTTCTCGGCGGATGCGTCCCACGAATTGCGTACGCCCCTCACCATACTACGGGGTGAGATAGAACTTGCCCTGCTCGCTACGAAGACACCGGAAGAATACCGTCGCGTCCTCGAGAGCTCACTAGAGGAAATACTTCGCATGACGTCGATCATCAATAATCTCTTGATGCTTGCAAGAAGCGACCAAGGGGGCTTTGACGTCGAGTTCTCGGAGGTTAACTTAGCTGAACTGATAAACGAAGTACATGGTGACGGCGAAGCGCTTGCAGAGGGAAAGGGAATTCACGTAACGCTCCTCAAAAACACTCCCATTTTGATTGTCGGAGATAAGGTGCGACTGAGACAACTCTTCCTGAATCTGATCGACAATGCCATTAAGTACACCGATGAAGGTGGGTGCGTGACTTTGTCCGTTGAACAGAGAAATGGGGATGCGGTGTTTGAAATACATGACACAGGCATAGGCATCCCGTCGAATGAGATCAATCACGTGTTTGACAGATTTTATCGGGTTGACAAGGCCCGCTCCAGAGAGCGGGGAGGGGCAGGACTCGGTCTTTCTATCGCAAAATGGATAGCTGAACTCCACCGGGGCTCCATCGTGGTAAGCAGCGAGCCAAATAAAGGATCGACCTTCACCGTTCTTCTTCCCATTAACTGATTTCGCCACATCCACCCCATCCGGTTAAGATTCTTTAACAGCTGGTTAACATCAGATTAATCGTCCGCTCGTATCTTTGTTTAGCTCTTGACATACCACACAAACCACTTATCTTAAATCAAGGAGTTTCTATGAAGAAAAACCTGTTGTTCCTAAGCATCATCATTCTCGTTGTCGCTTTCGCCGGCAGCACGTTTGCGCAGACCAGCGCCAAGCCCGCTGCACAGGAAAAACCGAAGACAACGGAGATGAAAAAGGAAGAGGCAAAGCCAGCTCAGGACGCGATGAAATCCGCTGAGCCGAAGAAGGGGGAGGCCTCGATGAAGGCGGGTGAGAAAAAGGCGGAGAGCACCATGAAAGCCGGAGAGAAAAAGGGAATGCCTTCGAAGATGAAGGGAAAGAAGCGCGCCGAGAAGAAAGAACTGGAAAAGAAGGCGGAGAAAAAGGAAGGGTCCGAGAAGAAGTAAGATAACGGCCCTGATTATGAGCAGCGCTGCCCCGTTCGGAAATCGAGCGGGGCAGCTTTCTTTTGTGCCTGAAACGTTCTAGAAATCAGCGCCGAGGGACAGATAGTATTTCGGCTGAGAGAATCCGTCAATGTTCCATGCCCACGCAACGTCAAGCCGTACAAGGAAGGCAAGGAAGAAGATTCGCGCGCCGGTTCCCATTCCCATCAGCAAGTCCCTGGTAACAAGATTGCCCTGTGAATCTCGCGTAAACGCCACAAAATCCTTTTCCTTATTCCACGCAGCACCCATGTCGAAGAACATGGCGCCGCCTATACTCTGAACCCCGATGGGCAGAGGACCGGCTTGGAGGAATGCGAACAACGGGTACCGGAATTCAAAGTTAAACAAACCGTAGCGTGATCCGATACGTGCATTATAGTTGTAGCCGCGCAAGGGAAGCCCCGTCTGAAGGAATACGTAATCCTCAGCATTGTCTAAAGGCACGTAACCGCCCTCGAACGTCCGGTTGATCCAGTTGTCAACGCCGCCGATGATGAACTTCTGCGGGTTCCTTCCGAAGCTGCCGCCGCCTGCCAGCCGCAGAGCAAGACTATGGTTTCTTCCCAAACGAATGTACGTCCGGTAATCGCCTGTCACGTTCACAAAACTCAGGCCGTTGGCGCCGATTTTCGGCGTGCCGAACATCTTTACGCTGTACCGCGTGCCGTTGACCGGCGAAGTGAAACCCCACAGCGAGTTGTCGTGCGTATAGCCGATCGATGGAAGAATAACAGTTCGTCGCTCCGTCGGGAAATCCAGAAAATCAAGGTTCTCTTTGGAGATGTTGAACCAGTTGATTCCGAAATCGAGACGATTGAATCGATCGATTGGATACGATGCAATGAGATTCGCTCCGTAGGTCCTGAACCGATAGAGGCTGGCTCCCTGGGGCGTTGGATCAGCGATGTAAACGAACCGCGCACTGTGGAACCCGGAAATTCCAAAATCAATCCGTTCCGGGAGATACAGGTATTGCAACCCGTAGTCGCTGTTCTTGAGATCAAGTTGAAGATTCGTCACGAAAACGATCTGGTGATTGCCAAGCAAATCACTGAACGCCATGACCGTGTTGCCCGTGATGCCGTAGAAGGTATCGTAGCCGGCGTTTCCGTAAATGATGTCGGGAGTGAAGCTCAGCTTGTATTTGCTGACCTTGTAATCACCCTCACCGGTGATGTTGTTCGTAATCTTCGGCAGTTTTGAAATGGTGGAATCTGTCGGGAGGTTTCCATTATCACCTCCATCGAACACATAATTGCTGAAATCAATCGCGACGTCAGCACCATACAGGCTCGTCGTATCCTGCTTCCCTTCTGCCACGACACCAAGGGATTCCTTCACTCCCTGCTCGATCGTCGCAGACCGACCCTTGAAGAACTCCGACGGTTCCAACTCGGCAATCTTGATATCCCGTTCAAACGGATTACGCAAAAGGAAGATATCGTATCCAGCGTGACTGAGAGAGGAGAACGCTAGTTTCGTTCCATCCTTCGAAAGCGAAAGCTGGTACACTCCACTCAGTGAATTGGTTACAGGCCGACTTGTTTTGGCCTCAAGGTCCATCAGGTAGATGTTGTTGATCCCGTTCTTGTCGGAAACGAACAGTATTTTCTTACCGTCGGGAGAGACGACCGGCGAGCTTTCGTCACTGTTCATCCAATTTGTAACGCGCTGAACAGTATGCGACATGACGCCAACGCTGTAGATGTCCTGCTGGCTGAAATCATACGACTTCCCATTGTCCGGGGAATCGTTCAGATGGCTCCCCCGATCCGACGCGAAGTACACTGTTTCACCGTTCGGCGACCAGACAGGGTCGGAATCGCTGTAGATATCATTCGTCAGATTCCTCAAAGTCTTTGTACCGAGATCGTATATATAGATATCGGATTGATTGGCTTTGATCCCCAAAAAGGCAAGTTTGTTACCTTGTGGCGACCAATCCACCGAGAAGATTCCGTCCAGACCGAGCGCCAGTTTTTCTTCCTTTCCAGACTCAACGTCTACGGTCAGGATTGCATCTTCCTCGCCCGCCTTCGCGGCGAGAGCTACTTTCTTTCCATCCGGAGACCATGTGATCGCAGGTGTGAGGATCTTCAGCTCTTCAAAATTATTTGTCGCCTGTCCACTCACCAGCTTGTCGGTAACTTCACCGTCAATCGCATTCATGATGTAGACATCGAAGTAGTCACTGCGGTTGGAAATAAAGGCAATCTTGTCCCCCTGCGGCGAGATGGCTGGGCTTATTCCATAATAGAAGACGTTGCTCTTTTGATGATCGGTGAGTCTCCTCGCGTAGTCTCCCGGTTCCTCCCGCTTCGCGATGTCGGGCCAATACATCACCTTCTGATCTTTCAGCCATCGCTCTGAGAGTTCTTCGATGGTAAGGCCCAGCGCGCCCCGGAATCCCTGCTCTACATTACGCGTGCTTTTAATGCGATTCAGGATCTCGCCTATTTTCTGACCTCCATACTTGCGCGCAATATACCACCACAGGGATTGGCCGCCACGGTATGCGAAGTAGCCGTAGAGGTTGTTGATTTGAGGAAGATACTCATGGACTGTCGCGTCACGAAGAAACATATCAGAGTTGGTATCCCATTTAAGCGCCTCGTACTCGGCAAGTCCTTCATTAAACCAGAGCGGAAGTTGCAGCGTGATGTTGTTAGCTATGATCGATTGAATCGACCCTCCATAAAACATGTCGTTGACAACCGCGTGGACAAGCTCATGATGGATCACGTGACGAAACTTTTTGTAATCACCCTCAAAAGGAATTACAATACGGTTCTTGAAGAGTTCGGTGACACCGCCGATTCCTTCTTCAAGATACTCGTTGATGACATTTGTCTGCTGGAAGTCGTTGTGCGAGTTGTACACGATGAACGGAATCCGGTTGACGATTTGATAACGGAAGGATTTGCTGATCGAAACGTACGCCGACTCCGCCGCGCCGGCAGTGAACTCCGCCAGGTACTTTCCCCCATCGGAAAAGTAAATATCGAGATGATCCGATTGGATGAAGTACCAGTCGAATTTCTGATATTGGACTTTGTTCTTTCCAAATGTCTCACTCTGTCCAAAGAGCGTAGCGGGTGAGCACACCAACAGCACACCGAGTGCAGTAAGTACATGCCGGAGACCAATCCCCATTGCTTTCATATGCTCCTCGCAAAGATCTCGTGAATGAATTTTGTTGACTTTGTTGTCATACTAGATGATTCTGCAGGGAACTTCAATTTACGCCTCGCAACTTTTCCAACGAAAATATAGAGAGAAAGTTCCACATCATGTATCCGTGACAACAAAATCAATTTCCCGCTCTTCGGGATGGACTGCCGCCACCTTCACCCGGATGGCATCGCCAAGCCTGTACACCTTGCCCCGTGAGCGGCCGCGAACGGCATAGTGCTTCTCATCAAAGAGATAATAATCATCCTGCAGATCCCGAACGCGGATCAGGCCCTGCACAAGCAAATCGTTGATCTCGACAAACAACCCGAAATCGGTCACCCCGCTGATGACACCGTCGAACTCCTCCCCAACGTGACGCTTCATGTATTCCACCTGCATGACCTTCACTGACTCCCGTTCCGCCATCATCGCAACGCGTTCCCGCTCGGACGCTTGCCGGCAAATAACAGGGAGCCTCTCAGCCACCTCTTCACGGCGCCGGGCACTCAACCCGTGTGCATATTCCTGCAGCACGCGGTGGACCACAAGATCTGGATAGCGTCTGATCGGCGAAGTGAAATGTGTGTAATGCGCGAAGCCAAGACCGTAATGACCTGTATTCTTTTCTGAGTAGATCGCCTTGGCCATGGATCGAAGAGCAACTTCATTAATCACGTTTTCCATGTCCGACCCTCTCACTTTGTCGAGCAATCTCTGCAGCGCGAGTGACGATGCCCCCTTTCTTATCTCGAACGAATAACCGAACTGTTTCACAAAGTTTGCGAGATCGGTCAGTCGTGATGGATCGGGAGAATCATGGACGCGGTAGATGAACGGTTTTGTCTGTTCTTCATTCTTCTGGCGTCCGATTTCTTCTGCGACCGTCTTGTTGGCAAGAAGCATGCATTCTTCGACAAGACGGTGCGCGTCGAGCCGTGTCTTCTTGATTATCTGGGATGGAAGTCCGTCAGCATCGAATGCAAATTTCGCCTCGCTTGTATCAAAGTCAATGCTGCCGAGGCGTCTGCGGGCTGCAAGCAACGTTTGAGTACGATTGAAGAGCGGCAGAATGATGTCGGTGAATTCACCCCGTCGATCGTCGATGATCTTTTGCACCTCTTCATAGGTGAACCGTCGCGCACTGTGAATAACGCTCTTTCCGATTTTGTACTTCTCCACGGCGCCGTTCTTATCCACGTCCATGATCACGCTGAACGTAAGCCGATCAACATCCGGACGGAGGCTGCAAAGATCGTTCGAGAGGTGTTCCGGCAGCATCGGGATAACCTCGTTCACCATATACACGCTCGTGCCCCGCTGAAACGCCTCCGCATCCAGCTTGCTTCCCTCTTTCACGTAATGGCTGACATCAGCAATATGCACGCCGAGTCGAGCCTTTCCTCCGGGCAATGCCTCGAAGGAAATAGCATCATCGAAATCTTTCGCATCAATGGGATCAATGGTGAAGCAGGGGGTATTTCGGAAGTCCATGCGCGTGCGGATTTCCTCGGCCGCTATCGAGCCGCTCAACTTCGCTGCTTCACGTTCCACGTTCGGCGGAAAATGCAGCGGCAGGTTAAAGCTTCGCGCAACGCTTATCACTTCCACCCGGACATCCCCCGACTTGCCCAGCACTTCGACAATCGTGCCTTCCGGATTCAGGTGTTCATCTTCCCACGGCAACAGCTTCACCACGACTTTATCACCATGCTTCGCCTCTACTCCGTCCTTCCGCGACACATAAATGTCACGGGAGATACGCTGGTCGTCGGGGACGACAAAAAAGAAATTCCGACCTTCTGTGAGTGTGCCAACAACTGTAGTCCGCGCCCGCTCAATGATCTCGACAACCTCTCCTTCCACTCTCATCTCCTTTCGCCGACCGGGGACCTGTCGAGCAAGAGGAACGACTGCCACAAGATCGCCATGGAGCGCCGTCTTCATGAATTTTGGCGGGATCAGAATATCTTCATCATTACCTTCAACCGTAACAAAACCGAGGCCGCGGCGGGTAACGCTAATCCGCCCGAGAAGTCTGTTTGAGGGAGGCTTGTGATTCCCTTTCTTCCTGCTTGCTGCATACCGAACCCGCCCGTGGGTATCGGCAGTGACAAGCCCTTCATCCTTGAGTGCCTGGATCGCCCCCCTCATTTCCCGATGCATGTGCGTATCCATGATTTTTAGACGCTTCGACAGGTCTGTAAGTTTAAACGATGATTCGGGATGGCGGGAAAGAAGAGCTAAAAGCCTGGAGCTGATGTTAGGAATGTTGTCTCCTGTAATTAGAAAGAGAAACGATAGAACAGTCTGGCTGAGTTGATTTCTTTTCTGTCCCCGATCTGGCCGATTGAACTTGTTTCAACCCGTCGTTCAAGCTCGAACATAAAGTTGCGGAGCGCAGGTCGATCAAAAATCTTCCCGAAGGAATAGAGGATACTTATGTTGGCATTGCTGAACGGATCGTTGAGGATCCTCCCGCCGTATCGCCAAAGGCCGCCAGCTGCCACGCCGCTGACCCGGATATCAGCCGACTCGCCGAACGTGCCTTGCGCACCATAACTGAACTCTATGGAACTAATGAACCCTGTCTCGCGCCGCAGAAAATCGGAGAGGTTGCTGGTAAGCAGCGACGTCGCCCCGCTGACAAGCGAAGACCCAACGGCAGACCCGATGCTGGACGCAACATCATTCTTCTGCGATTGCGTGAGCGGAAAGTTTCCTGCGATGAGAAATTGCAGCGCATCGGAACTGACATCGGCTGATTTGAGACCGCTATAAGAGTAATAATCGACGTCATCGATGGTCATCGAAATCCCCAGCTTTGGTTCCTTTCGGGTGCCGGTAATCTTCAGGTTGACAACCACTTTCTCAGTTCGATCAGACGTGGAGTCCTGCACCGTTCTCGTCCCCTGGTATTGGGCCTTGATGTCAAGCTCCGGATTCAGAAAGTCCCCCGTGTAACGGATGGTTCCCTCTGCTTCAAACCGCTTATAGAAATAGTAGTACGCCCTGTCGACTGTCATATCGCCGATCCACCTTTTTCCATCTTCGGTAATCGAGACCTTCCCGCTGATATTGGCAACGAGCTCCTCGCCTGTGGCGGCAAAAAAGATCATCCGTATTTCCGTGTTGCCTCCCGCCGACTCAACGTCGAGATCATAGCGCACGCCATCAAGGAAGGATTTCGTCGGCAGGTCGTTCCCACCATTGGATGTCGTCTTCACGGAGTTCTCCCGGACCGGGCCAAAATATCGCGCCGACAACGATCGATCGGGTGCCGGTGCAACTTTCGTCGTATCATCAACCACAACAGTTGGGATGAACAAATCACCCGTCTGCGCCGTCGATGATTGGGTAGGAGGAAAAACGAGACTCGAGTTGCTGATGAGGACGTATCCTTTCAGCAAAGAATTATCAATGTTGCCTGTGTAGTGCAGTCCCGTTGAGCCCAATTCGATGAACAGATTTCCGTATACCGAGAGCGACGATTTTCTTGTCGTCTCTTTCACCACAAGCAGGTTCCCTTTAGCGGTCAGGTCGAAATCCGACGGCTTAAAATCGCGAAACGTGAAGTCGCCGGTGATTTTCACAACTCCTTCACGACCAAGACGTTTGTCGGCCGGGATATTACGGACAGTTGCCTCCACCACCTTGATGCGTTCACCGTCCGGGTGGAATACTCCGTCGAACGTGTAAAAGATGTTGTTGGGAACGAAGAGGAAGCGACAGCTGTCAACGCTCAATGTCCCCTGATAGGTCGGTTTCTTTGCAGAACCGACAAGCTTCATGTCGCAACGCAAGATACCTGTGAGCTGGTCGAAAGTTGGAAGAAGCGGATCGAGGATGCTTATCTGTACACCACTGGATTTGATGCTGAGATCCATCCCACTGCCGGTCAATCGTTCGTCCACGTGGGACAAAGCCAGGTTGATTGGCAGCACCCCGTTGATGGTGAGCGCCGGTGTTCCTTCGGGTTGACTCGCACTATTGCGGAGCTCAACACGAGAGGACAACAACTCTTTCTTGTATGACAAATCTCCCGTGATCTCCCCGAACGGAACGGTTCGATACGATAC
>CAYPVN010000007.1:3427-14969 GCA_964414155.1 uncultured Chitinophagales bacterium | reverse complement strand
TCTTGTATGACAAATCTCCCGTGATCTCCCCGAACGGAACGGTTCGATACGATACGCCGCCAACTTTCAATGTGCAGTGAAACTCAGGTTGCTCCAATGTTCCGGAGGCTTCGAGCGAGAAATCCGCCAGTCCGGCAATTGTCTGCCGATCGTGATTCATCTCTTCTGCTTCGAGAAGATATTTGAGTCCTTTGAGGTTGATCTTGTTGCCGGTAAGTGCCGCTACGAGTATTCCATCACTGGTCAAATCCCCACTTAGCGCCACGCTCTGAGAGTCACGGCGCATCACAAGATCTTTCACCCGAACGTTGTGGCTTTTGAACCCGACCGTTGCTCCGTCGTCCGCCTTCCACCCAAAGTCCCGGTACGCTACCTCGAGATTGCTGAGCGTGAAGACCACTTCGTCCTCAGAGACCTTGGCCCGTCCCTGAACATTCAAGTGTGTCTCACGATCCAGCGTAGTGCGGGTCTCAAATTTCAGGAACTCATCTCCGTATGCGAACGTGGCATGAAGTTCCTCAAACTCAGTTGTATTGACGTGCATTTTCTCGGCGCGTACAACACAACGTATGTTTGCACTCTTCAAAGGATTGACCGGCTTGAGATCGCTCAGGTCAACAACCGCTGATGCGCCATTGATCAAGACGCCGGACTCAACATTTCCGTAGAAGAAGTCGCTCAACTCCAAATCTGCGTGCGCCTCCAGATTGTCATAGTTGCCTTTGATCGACCCGGTAAGAACACCGACACCATTGAAGGTTCTATTGCCGGTGACGATGGAAATGGGCTCAAGATCTTTCAGGCGAAGTGAGAAAGAAGCATCGAGTGTCTCTTTGGCCGCAGCGAGATTTTTCGAAGTACGTGCGAAGGCCTCTGCATCGATAGGAGTTCGAAGTGAAGAATCCAGCGACGCAAATTTTTCAACAATGGCTCTTTGCAAACTCTGGAATTCAAACGAGATCAGCTTTCCAAGGTATTCCGCGTCAAAAGCGCCAGTAAGGGAGAAGTCGGCGATATTGGATTCAACCTTCAACTGCCTGTGTAAAGGATCCTTCTGATCGAGCAAGAGGTGAACGTTGCCCGAACTGATCATGTACTCCCCGTACCGCGAAGGAGAGAAGTCCAGCAGAAAATCACCATTCAGCTTATCCCACGAGAGTCCCGCACCCGTCGCTGTAACACTCATTGTGAGATCACTGTTCAACGATTTGTCATGCAGCAGATTTTCAAGATTGAGTGACGAAACCTTTCCCTCAACAGAAAAAGAGGGGGCATTCTTCTCTTGTTCATTCAAAACCGCTTTGATCTCGGATCGCATTGACCCCAGCGCGATCGCCATCGTGCTGGAAAGGACCCTGTCTTTCGCATCGAGCGTCATCCTGGATGGGCCCATGGTCTGCCCACGGAATTCGGACGGATCAATCCGCGCCTTCACAGTTGCCATCAAGTTCTCGATCGCAGTTCCTTCCCCGTTGATCTCGACAAACCCGTTCATGCGGCTTGCAAGTTTCTCATTCGAGAGAGCCTGGGCAAGATCAAGATTCTGAAGGGTGAACTCTGCTTTATATGCGAGGGTCTTCGGACCGCCGATCTTCAGAGAAACATCTGTGTGCACATTTCCGGCAATGGTTTCAAGGTGCAGTTTGGTGTGAAAGTCGAGAGGTTTCCCATAGAATTCAAAATTCAACGTTGTAACGCCAAGGTGCTTATAATCGGGAAGATGAAAAACCGGCAGAAGCGCCAGCGCGTCAGGTGAGTACACTGTGCTTTCCGTGCATTTTACATTAAGCAGGAGATCGCGTGGTTTGTGCAAATTGAACACTGCCCCCGAGAAGTGAAACGCCGTCCGCCCCGTCATAAGGTCCAGTCGCTTCAGGTTGAGTTCGCCGAACTCTCCAAATGTTTCCAAGTCGAGTGTAACAGGACCGCTCAGGAAATGAATTTGTGGGATGAACTCCTTTAGCTCGTTCAGGTCTATATCGTGCGCCTTGACGGCAAGCGTAACCGGACTATTCTGCAAATCGGAGAGTTCAATCCCGCCGAGCAAATTGAAGTCTTTCAATTCCACGTCGATCTGCAGGAACGAGCGTCCCGTCTTAATCGCCAGATTTTTTGCAGCCGCCGATGTCGGTGTGATGGTGAACTCGCCCGTAAGACGCTCCAGTCGGAAGGTGGGATTGTCGGAGATGAAGGACAACACCGAAATCGCCGCGCTCTTCTCCTCCGGTCCAATTCTTGCCGACGTCACAAGGTGGAAATCTTTCAGCGCAAAATTGTGGTACTCCACAAATCGCGGATCGTGAGCTTGATGATCCTCATCCGCCAGGGCGGAGGAATCAACCAAAATGACAGTCCCATTTTGCAGCTCAAGCTTGTTGATTACGATTGCCCAATCGAACGGCTTGGGCGCGGTCGTGTCGACTTGCTTCGGCCGCAGCATGCGCTTGAAATTCCAGAGCCCATCGCGGCCACGCATGAGCGTTATCGACGGGCGCACGAGGGTGATATTATCGACGGAAATGATCTTGGCGGGAATTTCAAACAAATCATATTTGAGATCGAGCCGCTCGGCGCTCAGAAGGAAATCGTCTTGCACCTTGATGGAAATATTATTGAGGGAGAAGCCGCTGATGAGATTGCCCTCTAATTCGCCAAGCTTGACTTCTGCGATCAGAAGTGAGTCGAGCTGTGAGATTGCCGCGGCACGGAGACGGTCGCGAAAGAACTGCGTTTGGGTGAATCCCGCGAGGAGCAGGATAAACGCGAGCAGGCCAAGCACCGAGTACAATACTATTTTGAGAGTCTTCTTCACCACTCACTCCCTGCACCTGTTCGCATTACACGATTATTCTTTGGCGGTGGATAACGAGTGGATCCGGCCCTTCCCTTTATACGTCTTCATGACGCGCTCGATCATGTTCGTCGTAGACCTCCCCCTTGTCAGACGAATTGTTTTTACACTTCCCCCATTCCTCTCCACAATATCCTTCCCCACGATTGCCTCGATATTCCAATCCGCGCCTTTGACCAGAACATCCGGTTTCAATTGCGAGATAATTTTGTACGGCGTGTCTTCGCCGAAGAAGCAGATATAGTCCACAGGTGCGAGAGCCGCAAGCACGACTGCACGATCTGTGTTGGGATTGACCGGTCGTCCTTTCCCCTTGATTCTACGGATGGACGCGTCTGTGTTTAGTCCCACAATCAACACATCCCCCATCCTCTTCGCCCTGGTCAGATACTCCACATGACCGCGATGGATGATATCGAAGGTGCCATTTGTGAACACGACGGTTTTGCCATTCCGACGCAGCTTCCGTCGAATCGGGACGAGCTTGGAAAGCGGAAGAATTTTTCCCATCAGGTCTTTTCGCTGCTGTTGTTCGAGAACCGCAACGCGGCTTCAATCAGCGGCTGTGGCTCAATCGGTACAATACCCACCGCCCCCACTACCACCCCCGCGGCACAATTGGCCAGGGCCGCTGCTTCCCGCACATTGGCACCTCCCGCAAGAGCTATTGTAAGCGTGGAAATAACGGTATCTCCAGCGCCGGAGACATCCTGAACATTGGCTGCCTGCGTTCCAAAATGGGTCACATCGCCGCTCGATTCATAGAGCGACATTCCTTGCTCGCCGCGCGTCAATAGCAGGTTTTGCGCGGATAGCATCTCGAGCAACTTTCTGCCGGCGTTATCGATATCCTCTGAAGTCCTCAGCCTTCCACCCAGGATCTCCTCCGCTTCACGAAGGTTAGGTTTCAGGACGGTCACGTTCTTGTACTCAAAAAAATTATTGAACTTCGGGTCGACGGTAATGATCTTGTTGTATTTCTGAGCCACCGCAATAAGTTCGTGGATGATCTCCTTGGTGATAACACCTTTATTATAGTCTTCGAGAATAATCCCATCCAACGAATGAATATTATACTTTACTGCGTCGATGATCTGGTGCCGAATATGTTCCGGGCATTCGGCTTTCGACTCATAGTCGATACGGACAACATGCTGCGAGTGGGCTATCACACGCGTCTTCATTGTTGTGGGCCGCGAGGAATCCACGACAATCCCTGCTGTATCCATCCCCTGATCGCGGAGAATTTCCTGGAACATTCTCCCGGGATGGTCGTCGCCAATGAGGCCGACGAGTAGTGTCATCCCGCCAAGCGATTGAATATTGTTGGCGACATTTGCAGCACCACCCAAACGAACGGACTCGGTATTGACATCGACCACCGGCACCGGCGCTTCCGGGGAGACCCGTGTAACAGTGCCCCAGTAATAACGGTCGACCATCAGGTCGCCAACAACGGCAATTCTTTTACCCTTGAACCGGTCGAAGAGTTCTGTCAGGCGATGATCGGTAAACGAAACGATGGGAGTTCTCTTTCCAATGTGTGTGAAGTTGAAAGTAATATACCTATCAACTGCTTGAGAAGCAAGGAGTTGTGGAAGGTGGGAGCGGATGTTTATTGGAAGTAGAAGAGATTCAGAGACCCTTGAGAAATCGCAACCCCTCAAGGAGTTGATTCGCCGTAACGTCCTGAACGACGACGACATCTCCAAGCTTTCGTGGAAGGACAAAGCGAGCTCTGCTCTTACCCATGGTCGTTCGGACAATCTCACTATTCTTCAAACCACTCAATGCGAGACGGCGATTGAGCCGATGGTATATCTCAACGAAGCGATCAAGATCCGAGCGGGGAAAGCCTTCCTTCTGGACTGCAATATGTCCCTCGACAAGAATGCCAAGAAGAACTGCTTCTCCGTGTCGTAATGTATAATGTGAAAGTGTTTCCAGCGGGTGACCGACGGCGTGACCCACATTGAGAAACACACGGCCGCCGCTAGGTGAGATCTCCTTTTCGTCTCGAGATACAAAGTCGGACTTGATTTGTAAACATCGCTTTACTACCTCCACAAGAGGATCTCGTTTGAGATTGAGCAGGTCGTCAAGGTGACTTTCGATGAACGAAAGAAGCGGCGGATCGGCAACGATGGGATACTTGAGAATCTCACCCAATCCCGAAATGACTTCGCGCCGCGGGAGAGATACCAAGACCTCTACATCGCTGAAGACGAAAGCCGGCTGATGGAAAGTCCCGATGGCATTCTTGCTGAGAGGATGGTTCACACCGTTCTTTCCGCCGACAGAGCTATCGACTTGAGAAAGGAGCGTCGTTGGACATTGCACGAACGTCACTCCCCGGCGATACGTAGATGCAACGAATCCGCCAATATCGCCCACGACCCCGCCTCCCAGCGCGACTAACGCAGCGTTGCGTGGAATCTGCATCTTCAGCATCGCTCCATGGACTGCGGCGGCCCGCTTTAGATTCTTTTGCCGCTCACCATGCGGAATCACAATCGAAGATACGTTGAATCCCGCCTTCGTCAAGGAAGAGCGGGCGCGTTTCAATACCGCGTGAGCACTGTTCCGGTCGGCAAGCACAACAACGCGATGCGGAATTCCATGGTGCGTGCAAAACCTGCCGAGATCATCGAGGTTTCCAGCTCCGAGATAAATGGGGTAGCTGCGTTCAGCAAGTTCAACCGGAATGGTATGCAGGATCATGAGCTCATTGGAGATAGGGGGATAATTGTTCGACGATCTGATCGATGGTCACCCCCACCTTCCGTTCGTCTGTACGAATCACGATATCGGCCTGGGAATAGAGAGGCTCGCGCTTGCGATACAACTCCTGGATGCGGGCAAGAAGTTGATCGTCGGTTAGACGTTCGCCCCTGAGGTCTTTCAATGTCGGTCTGTCATTCTTGTGGTGCAAGCGTCTGAAGATCTGGTCCGGTGTAGCCTTAAGATAAATAAGAATGCCGGAATTCTTTATGGCGCGAAGATTGTCGGGGTCTGCGATTGTTCCTCCCCCCAAAGACACAACCAGGTGCGACCTTGATCGGAGGCCGGACATGAGAGCACCCTCAAGCTTCCGAAAATAGGCTTCCCCGTCTTCCCGAAAAATCTGATCGACGCTTTTCCCGATTTTCTTTTCTATCGTCTGATCCACATCAACAAAATCATATCCGATGGTGTTGGCAAGGATGGGCCCGATCGTACTCTTGCCGCTTCCCATGAAGCCTGTGAGATAGATCCGGTGTCCACGCGAGCCGTCGGGATTCTTGTCGGCTTGTTTCTGTTTCATGGTTGAAGTCGATGGGTAACAGACGCCGCTCACACACTGCGTTGGTATCACGGCATGGGAGAATGTGCCCGCATCTAGAAACTGAAGGTCGTTCCGAGTTGGAATATCACCCCATCCGTATGAACCCTGGATGCAAACGGTCCTTGCGGGAGGAAAACTGTGGTGCCCTTATATGTGACGCTTGAAGTTGAGAATTGATTGGTGGTCTTGAACTGCAGATCACGGAACTTCATCTCAAGATTCAGACCGAACCAATCGGTGAGGCGATATTTCAATCCGCCAAGAACGTGTATACCGAACCCATGACCCACGTCGGTTGTTTGCGCCTGGACATCGGCGATCTCGTAGATTCTGCGCCCGAAGTATACCCCGGCGCCTCCACCCATGTAGACTCCAAATGTTGGTCCGGATACGGGTATGTTAAAATAGCCGGTGAATTCGATCGGAATAACCCTGTACCCATCCTTGACTGGAACGGCCGGAAAACCGGAAGATCGCGTCGTTGTGGCGCGGATATAATCCGCCGAGAGGCCCACTGCGAGATTGGTCTCCGGAATCTGATATTGCAACTCGATGCCGTATCCGAAGAAATCTTCAATCGGAAAGAATTGTGCGCGCTTGAAATCGTCAGGCGAGTTGGGATTCGGGAAAAGCTGTGAGCCGGTGGTGAAATTCCCTTTGACACTAAAAGAGAAATTCAGGTCTTCGGCTGTAACTGTTGCGGGCAGTCCCATGAGAAGTACCAGGGCTGCCGAGAAGAGGATCATTCTGCATATCATAACCCACCTCACTGAAAAAACACTAGCGGAAGAAATCACCCCTGCGGTCTTCTATCTTTGCGTCATCCCTCAACTTTGCCATGTAGTCAGACAGAAAACGGTTGCGCTTCTCCTGAAGGAGTTGGTTCTTCAACGATTCTTTCTGCCCTGCATACGTTGTCGAGTCGAATGGCGTCTTGCTCAAAAGCTGGATCAGATAAATTCCGCGGACACCCTGAACAGGCGGAGAGATTTCTCCAACGGATAACCCGGATACTGCACCAAGGAAACTCGGATCACGACCGACTGTTGGCACCGAACCGCCGAGAGGAAACCCTCCCGTTTGCTGAATCTTCAGAGAAGAATTGATGGCTGTCGCCTTTGTTAAACTATCTGTGGGTGAAAGCTTTGCTTTCAAATCCTCAGCGATTGTTTTCACTTTGTCCAGTTTCTTCTTCCGCAATGCAAGCGTTCGCAGAGACTCTTTCACTTCATCGAACGGTTTGACTCCCGCATCCTTCGCTTCAACGATGGTCATCACCACATACCCGCTGCTGACGGTAAACGGTTCGCTCACGGATCCGACCTTAGTATCAAAAGCCCACTTGGTTATGCTTTCATTGATACCAATGCCGGGGACAACTCCTCCCTTTCCCTGAACCTGACTCTCCCGAACTTCCAATCCTATGGATTGTGCTTCCTTCGAGAATTCTGACTCTCGCGCATTGTACGCAAAGTCCCGTGCTCGTTCGAAGATATCATTTTTGGTTTGGGAACTGGGTGCTATCGCGATCTGGATCTGCGCAATTTTTACCTCACGGTTGTCCCGTCCAAGAATCTTGATAATATGCATCCCGAACTGAGTTCTCACCGGTCCGATAATTTCTCCCGGTTTCCCTTTGAAGGCGGCATCTTCAAACGGCTTCACCATGCGGCCTTTGGTGAACCATCCGAGGTCACCACCTCGTTGAGCAGCACCGGGCTCCGTACTGTATTCCTTCACGAGACCTGCAAAGTCCTTTCCTTCGCGAGCAAGACGGGCAACCTGCTGAGCTTTCGCTTTTATAGCGTTGGTGTCTTTCTCGGCATCGAATGAGAGCAGGATGTGGCTCGCATGCACAAAATCATTCCCGCTCTTTCGCTCATCCAATACTTTTATGAGACGATAGCCGTCTTTTCCCAGAATGGGACCAACCACATCACCCAGCTTCACGCTAAAGACAGCGCTTTCGATGTCCGGTGATAACTCCCCGCGCTTAAAGAAGGCACCACTGTCCGGTTTCTCCGAATATGTGCTCACCAATTGCAGGAAGTCTATCCCCTCCCGCGCTTTCTTCGCTGCATCTTCAATCTCTGCCATCCGTGAGGCGGAATCTTGTGCAGACGCGGCTTCGTTAAACTGAACGTACTTCAGCTTCCGAGAGGCCTCCACTTTGTAGTTGTCCAGATTTTCTTCGTAGTAGTTCTTGAGATCTGCATCCGCGAGCTGAACTTCGTCATCCTTTATCATTGAGTTCGGTTCAAATAGAACGTACAGCGCGTCATACTGCCGGCTTTGATCCTGGAATCGGTGAAGCGCTTCGCCTTCGGTGACACGGACTGATGAAAGCATCAGGCTCTGCAGCTTCTCTTGCACGCGGCGTTGGCGGAGGCTCTTTTCGTAGTCGACGAGCCATTTCGTGCCGAACGTCTGATCGGTACCCTGTGGGTCTTTCAGAAATTGGTTTGGATTTGCAAGGAACTGCTCGTACACATCCCTGCGGAATTGCCCGGTCGAGTCAAGGAAATTTCGACGCAGATCCTCCGGAGGATTATCTCCTCTCACCCAATCCACAAGTTCCTGATCGCTGACCGATACGCCGAGCCGGGCGATTTCCTCATCAAGAAGATGCTGGTTCACCAGCGTTTGCCACACCTGATCCCGAATTTGCTTCAGTTGGGATTCATCGGGTTCAACACCTGTTTTGGTCTTCTGGTTTTCGCTGAAATTCCTAACAACATCTGTAAATTCCTTGTACGTGATCTTCTTTCCATTTACCGCTCCGATAGTGTCCGTCCTGCCAGCCCTAATACCCAGATAGTCCATCCCCCACTCGAAGACGATTGTTATCAGAAAAGCGATGAGAAGTCCGAAGAGAATTACGGGCATGCTGTCACGCATGCGAGTCATGATAGGCATACTACGAGAGACCTCCCAAAAGGAATAGTTGTGACGGTGGTGGAACAAGAAAATATAATTGAAAAGGCCTGTAAAAGCAATGTTTTTTATTGACTTTGGCGGAGGGTTGGTTTATATTTGTAAGCTTGAAAATCTAGAACTCCTTCCACGTTTAAATTCCCGGGCGCTTGAAATCGGAGGTTTATAGTGCGTAAGAATCGAAACAAGATCATCTTAATAGTCGTCGCAGTTCTGCTCTCCTTGTACTTTTTGTATCCAACGTACAAGGATTACGAGCTTCACAAGACCCTGAGCGGGTTGTCGGAAGCTGACAGTCTCGCGTTCGTTGAGAAAAACGAAACCGAGCTGCGTGAGAACAGGCAGAAGCGCATCAAGCTTGGGCTTGATTTGCAGGGCGGCATGCGTGTGGTTCTGGAAGTGAATGTATTGAAGCTGCTCGAAGACCTGGCAAAGAACAAGGATGAACCATTCGCCCAGATCATCAAGGAAGTGCGAGAAGAGGTGAATCACTCGGAGGAATCACCTGTCCTTCTGCTGCGCAGGAAGTTCGAAGAGCGGCAGATCCGGCTCAGCCGTTATTACCGAAGTCTCCGCGAAACGAACGACGAAGTGTATTCTTTCCTTGACGATGAATCCAAAAAGGCGATTGACCGGGCAATGGAGATTGTCAGAAACCGTGTAGACCAGTATGGCGTGTCTGAGCCTTCAATTCAGAAGCTCGGCGGCACGCGAATTATCGTAGAACTCCCGGGCGTTTCCAAGGAAGCGGAAGTCCGGCAGCTCCTACAAGGCACGGCGCTCCTCGAGTTCAAACTTCTTAAGGACGCGGATGTAACCTACAAGGTCATGGAGGCAATTGACAAGGTACTCGCCGAGAACCGGGTGAAGACAGACTCAACAAAGTCGGATAGCGCGGCAGCCGACACTTCCAAGATTAAGACACCCGAAGGAGAATTGACCGCGGAGGAGTTCGCCCAAAAGCACCCCTTCTTCGCGGTGGCAATCGTGAACCCGCAGCAGTTTCCCGGCGAAGCGATGGTACTCGAAGAGAACAAAGAAAAGGTTCGCCGTCTCCTGGAACGCGAGGATGTGAAGGGGCAAATCCCGAACGACATGCAATTCGTCTGGAGTGCGAAGGCGAGACTTCTCGACGACGGAAGGAAGTTCTACACGCTGATTCCCGTCAAGAAGACACCCGAGTTGACCGGTGGGGTCATTGTCAATGCGCGGGCAAATATCGACCCGAATACAAATCTCCCCATTGTGACAATGGAGATGGATGGCCAGGGAGCGCGTGATTGGGCACGTATCACCGGCGCGAACATCAACAAGCGGATCGCAATTGTGCTGGACAACGGTGTATTCTCTTCACCTGTTGTTCGCTCGAAGATCATCGGTGGTAACTCACAGATCGAAGGGATGGACAACCTTGAAGAAGCGCGGTTGCTCGAAATTGTCCTCAAGGCAGGAGCCCTGCCTGCACCGGTTGAAATTGTCGAACAGCGATCCGTCGGGCCGTCACTCGGTGAGGATTCCATACGGGCAGGGCTTCTTTCTTCGCTCCTGGCGACCGTGCTGACTGTCATCTTCATGGTCCTCTATTATAGAACCGGCGGGGCAGTTGCGGACGTTGCCCTTGTGTTCTGTTTGCTGTTCCTACTTTCGGTGCTTGCGGCGTTTCAGGGAACGCTTACGTTGCCGGGTATCGCAGGTGTCATTCTTACGCTTGCCGTTGCGGTTGACGCCAATGTGCTGATCTATGAACGCATCAGGGAAGAACTGGCAACGGGAAAAACCCTCCGCGCCGCCATCGACGCGGGGTACTCCAAGGCGTTCACCGCGATTTTTGACTCAAACCTCACCACCTTCATAACCGGACTCATTCTCTTCCAATTCGGCAGTGGTCCGATACAGGGGTTCGCAATCACACTTATGATTGGCATCGTGGCCAGTATGTTCAGTGCAATCTTTATCACGCGTGTGATCTTTGAAGTACTCACAGAGAAATCCGGCTCTGTGATCAGTTTCGGATAAGACGATTCGCATGGTTCTGTTGCGAGCCATGCTCAATTGATTTTTTCAGGAGAATGTGTTCATGCGGATATTTGGAAAGACAAACATAGATTTCATGTCGAAACGGAAGATGTGGTATCTCATTTCAAGTGCTGTCATCATTATTGGTATTGCTTCGCTCATTATCAAAGGGATCGACTATGGCATCGATTTCCTCGGCGGAACGGAGCTGATCGTCGGGTTCCAGGGCAACGTCCAGATCTCGGATCTACGGACCGCCATGGACAAGGCGGGATTCGCCAAGGCAGAGATCAAAACGTTTGGCAGCGATAAGGATATTTTGATTCGCACCGTCGAACAGGGGGAGGGAAATATTATCGGCGAAAGAATACAGGCCGGGTTGAAAGAAGCATTCCCTCAGAACCCGTTTACGGTCT
>CAYPVN010000007.1:0-3327 GCA_964414155.1 uncultured Chitinophagales bacterium | reverse complement strand
CTGGTCGGTCTTTCCGTCAACGACACGGTGGTTATCTTCGATCGCATCAGGGAGAACCAGAAGATCTTCCGCAGTATGGGGCTTGTCGAACTGATTAACAAGAGTTTAAACGAAACCCTCAGCCGAACCATCATCACATCAGGCACAATATTCCTCGTCCTCTCCGTGTTGCTTGTGTACGGCGGCGAGGTGAACCGTGGGTTTTCATTCGCGCTTGTCATCGGCATTGTCACCGGAACATATTCCTCCATTTACATAGCCAGCGCGATCGTGGTGGAATGGTCGGAGCGGACGAGAAGGAAAGCACAGCTCATCGACTGATTTCACAGGGCGAATGGCGAAGCCATTCCTTCGGAAGGAGACGGCGTCATGAAATTCAAGACCACACAGCAGGGACCGGTTACTGTCATCGAGCTCGAGGGCAATCTCATGGGCGGGCCCGACGCGGCAACACTCAACAACAAACTGCATGAACTCGTAGAGTCCGGCAAGACGCAGGTTGTCGTTGATATGGGGAAGGTACAGTTTATCAACAGTACCGGGCTGGGACTTCTCATCGGAGGCGTGACAACAATGAGAAATGCCGGAGGCGGCTTGAAGCTAGCCCGAACATCGGAAAAGATTGCGGGCCTGATTAAGATTGCCAAACTTCAGCCGGTCTTCGAAATACACTCCTCCGTCCAGAACGCTGCGGCCAGTTTTAAAAAATAATTGCTTCTGTGAACCGAATCTCCGACCTTTCTCCTGAAGGGTCGGCTTTTTTTGTGCGCCTCCTTCGTTGCACCATTCCGTTTCCACAAACACAACCTTGTTCTTGACTGAACAAAAACCAGCGTAGCAACATGCCCGTGCAGATCATTGTCGGCGCCCAATGGGGCGATGAGGGAAAGGGAAAGATCGTCGATATGCTTTCCGAGCATGCCGATATCGTTGCGCGCTATCAGGGAGGAGCGAACGCCGGACATACCGTCTGCCTGCCTGCCGACAGGCACGGCATCGGTGAGAAGGAGTACGTCCTTCATCTCATTCCCTCCGGCATTTTTCACAAGCATATCACATGCGTGATCGGCAATGGGGTTGTGATCGACCCCGTAGCGTTGATAAGAGAAATCGCCCAGCTGGAAGCGGCCGGAATCAGCACCAAAGGAAGGTTGCTTATCAGCCACAACGCGCACCTCATCATGCCGTACCATAAGCAACTGGACACGATCCGCGAGCAGGCGGCAAACAAAATCGGGACAACAGGCCGGGGCATAGGGCCTTCGTACATTGACAAGTTCATGCGCATCGGGATTCGCATCGTCGACCTTCTCGATCGGGATGTTCTTGCAAGGAAGCTCACTGCCAACATCGAAGAGAAAAATCAAATCCTCACCAAGGTTTATGGTGAGACAAAGATCGACGTCGATGAGATCATCAACGAGTATCAGGAATTCGACAAGCAGATCGACGAGTACATCACTGACACGGCGCTGTACCTGAACAACGCCATACGGCAAAACAAGAGAATCATTGCCGAAGGCGCGCAGGGAGCCCTTCTCGACGTTGATCATGGCACGTATCCCTTTGTTACCTCCTCCAACCCAACGTCGGGCGGGGCATGCACCGGACTGGGAATCCCCCCGACAGCAATCGAGTCAATACTCGGCACTGTCAAGGCGTACTCGACACGTGTCGGGAACGGTCCCTTCCCCACCGAACTCGGGAACGAGACGGGAGAACAGCTTCGCACGGTCGGCCATGAATTTGGAGCCACAACAGGAAGACCCCGACGCTGCGGCTGGTTCGATGCAGTTGCCACCCGGTATTCCGCCATGATTAATGGGATTGAGAAGATTGCGATTACGAAGCTCGATGTGCTCGATGGTTTCGACGAGATCAAGGTGTGCGTTGGTTATGAATTCCAGGGGAAGCGGCTCAAGACATTTCCCACCGACGTGAAATCACTGGAGCGGATCAAGCTCGTGTACGAATCGTTTGAGGGGTGGAAGACGCCACTCTCCGCCGTCACTTCGTACGCCGACCTGCCACGCCAGGCGCGCCGTTACATTGAAGCGCTTGCAAATCTCACCGGAACGTCGGTCTGGATTGTGTCTGTCGGCCCGCGCCGCGATCAGACCATTCTTCTCTCACAGTTTAAAACAGCGGCCCATCAACAGTGAAGCTTCCGATCGGGAACAACTTCAAGATCTTCCTTCTCATCGTTGCATCGGCAATCGTGGTTGGCATACTCGTCTACTCTCAGCGCATCACGGATCGTCTTCTGGTGAAGCAGCGCGAAGTGCTGGACCTGTATGTTAAGTCGATCGAGTACGTTGCGAGCAACAAACCTGGCACCGGGGACATCAGCTTCATCTTCGACGAGGTCATTCGCACCATTGATTTTCCCATGGTGCTCACCGACGGCAAGAACAATCCCATCCCCCCCTACAACGCCAATGCACGTAACGTCAAACTCGACTCCACGGCTTTGTCCAAGGCCCAGGAAGAGTATCTTCGCGAGGTCATTGCCAACCTCGACAACGAGAACCCACCTGTAAGGGTAACGATCGAGGATTCTCTCGTGCTGAACTACGTCCATTACGGCGAGTCCGACCTCATCCGCCAGCTCCGATGGATTCCCGTTATAGAGATCTCGCTCGCCGGAATATTTATTTTCATCGCGTACATCGGGTTCAGCTACATCAAGCGGAGCGAGCAAAGCAATATCTGGGTGGGAATGGCGAAGGAAACTGCGCATCAGCTCGGCACGCCGCTCTCCAGCATCATGGGATGGATGGAGTTTTTAAAGGACGACGCCGGTGATAATCAGCGACTGCGCGAATCCATCGACGAAATGAACAACGATATTGAACGCCTGAACAAAGTAACAGCCCGGTTTTCCAAGATCGGCTCAACGCCCGACCTCAAAGAAGAGAATCTCACAGAAGTTATCGAGGGGGTGATCAATTACATTTCCAGACGCATTTCCAAGGCAACAAAAACAGTCGACCTTGTCATTGAAACGCCCGGACGATTCCCTGCCATGATCAACCGTGAGTTGTTCGAGTGGGTAATTGAAAATCTCATGAAGAATGCTCTCGATGCGATGGAAGGCCTCACCGGGAAAATTTCGTTCACCATTTCACAATCCGGCAGGCTCACTACTATTGACGTGACCGATACCGGCAAAGGGATAGACCCGAAATTTCACAAGGAGGTCTTCCGTCCCGGTTACAGCACGAAGAAGCGGGGCTGGGGATTGGGGTTGAGCTTGTCGAAAAGGATCATTGAAGACTACCACAAAGGGAAACTCTACGTCAAGCACAGTGCGGTGGGTGCAGGAGC
>CAYPVN010000006.1:21254-26414 GCA_964414155.1 uncultured Chitinophagales bacterium | reverse complement strand
GGACTTTGACGGGGATGGAACGACGGAGATCGCGTTAGGTCAGCAGCAGCACAATACAGCTGCTGCGGAACTCCGTGTCCTCACGTTCCGTGATCAACAGCCTGTCGATAGTCTTGCCGACGACCTGTTTGGTGTGAACAGACCCGGGTCGATCATTGGTACACCAACGGTGATTGCCGAGTCGTTGCTTGCGTTCGGCAACGATCGAGGGAATGTGTACTTTGTTAATTTCAATGGTCAAGTAATAGATTCAATTCAGAATTCACCGGATACGACTGCCGGAGTGGCGGGCATCAGCAGATTCGTTGATCAGAATGCGTTCGTTATTACAGGCAGTGATGGCACTGTGCGAATAACATCTCGTTCACTTGCCGGTGGGACGACAAGGTCGGATGTCGTTCGTAATATTGGAAAGAGAATCGTTGGGCCTGCCGTAACCGGACTCTTTAACGGAGCGATCAGAATTGCCTTTACGACGAACGATGGCTGGTTGTTTCTGACAGATGCAAACTTGAATTTCCTTCCTGGTTTTCCGGTCAATACCAACGGTGAAGTGAATCAAGCGCCCGCGCTTGCCGATTGTGATGGAGATGGCTTACGGGATATCGTCCTCTTCAGTGGATTCAAAATCCATGTGTACAATGTTGCGGGCGCGTCTCTCGACTACTTCCCGATCTCCGTTCGCTCATCCAGGCCCATTATGTCGGCACCAATCGTTGCCGACGTCGACGGTGACGCTGATGTGGATATTGTTGCCGTTAGTGAGAATGGACTTGTTGTCGCATACGATAGAGATGGAACCATGGCTCGAGGGTTTCCGCTTCAGGCAGGCATCGGTATTCAGTCTGCTGCTTCATTTGTGTTCAGTCCGTCGGGATCACAAGTCTATCAGATCGGTCTGGTTGTAGCCTCATCGGAGGACGGCTCCGTCTCAGGCTGGTGGACGGGCGCGAGTGGGGGTGGGCCTGTTGCGAAAATCCTTCACGGGTCAACGTGGCTTCAATACCAACACGACGCGCAGCATAGCGGGCTGGCCGTGGAGCCATTAACTGGAACGCCGCTCAGCTCTGATTTCTTCCCTACAAATCGAGCCTACAACTGGCCTAACCCGGTGTACGAAGGGAAAACATTCATTCGGTACTTTGTGAATGAAACCGCCACGGTCAATGTGAAGGTGTTTGATCTTGCAGGTGACCTTGTGAGGGAATTTCCGGGACCTGGCATTGGCGGCGTGGATAACGAAGTGGAATGGAATGTCGCGGGCGTGCAGAGCGGGATTTACTTCGCTCGTATCGAAGCAAATGGCTCCGGCAAGAATGGCGTTGCCATTATCAAGGTTGCGGTGGTGAAGTAGATGGAGAAGGCAAAAGTGAGAAGGAGGATGGGGGCGACATCACCGGGCCTTGGAATACTTCAGTTTCTTCGATACCCCCTTATCTGTCTGATCGCATTCACCCCACTGCTTCGTGGTCAGGAGGCAGAAGTTTATCATCCCGAACTCGAATGGAAGACCATCGAGACCGATCACTTCTTCGTTCATTTTCATAACGGAGCTGAAAGATCGGGATGGGTTGTTGCAAAGATCGCAGAAGAAATCTATGAGCCGATCACTTCCCTCTACAACCACAAGCCCGACCAAAAAGTCAGCTTCATTATAAAAGACTACGACGATTACTCCAACGGCGCTGCGTTTTTCTATGACAACAAGGTCGAGATCTGGGCGCCGAGCATGGACTTTGATTTCCGGGGCACGCATAACTGGCTTCGGAACGTTGTCACGCATGAGTTCACCCACATCGTCCAAATCCAGACGACGATGAAGTTCGGGCGGAGGATACCCGCGTTCTACCTGCAATGGCTCGGTTATGAATCCGAGCGCCGCCCCGATGTCCTTTACGGTTATCCCAATGTCATTGCCTCGTATCCGGTATCGGGTTTTGTGGTTCCGGCCTGGTTCGCGGAAGGCGTGGCGCAGTACAACCGTCCCCAGCTCCGGTACGATTTCTGGGACTCCCACCGTGACATGATTCTCCGTTCGTACGTCTTGAAAGACAGCATGCTCACGTGGAACCAAATGGGCGTGTTCGGCAAGACAAGTCTCGGCAACGAATCGTCGTATAATGCTGGCTTCGCGTTCGTTCACTACATCGCACAAAAGTATGGCATTGCAAGGTTGAGCGAAATCTCCCGCAACCTCTCTTCACTTTCTGCCACAACAATCGACGGGGCAATCGAGAAGGCCCTCGGCAAGGATGGTAAGACGGTCTACAATGAATGGAGCGATGAGTTGAAAAGAGATTACGCACGCCGCGTTGAGCCCGTCAAAGTGAACCTGCAGGAAGGCACGCCGATTATCTTTGTTGATGATTTTGAGGAATTGAAGCAGCAGAAGGATCACGCCGGCGGTGTGCTCAAATTCAAGCTCTCGGAAGGTGTTTCTGATGCCAATCGGGATCAGTGCGGGTTGTTTGTGGATATGGGATATGCAAACCGCTTCCCAACTTTTTCCTCCGATGGCAGGAAGCTGGCCTTTGTGAGCACAATCGGCGCGTCATACCTCGGCCAGTCCCAGCTTATCGTCGGTGAGTTGGGAGGAAAATTCAAAGCGATTGCTACGCGGGTCGGTTCGGAGGTGAGCTGGTCACCCGATGGCAAGAAATTGTACTTCTCGCGTACGGATAACAGTAACCCCCATTTTTCCAGTCAGGCCGATCTGTATGTATTTGACCTCGAAAAGGAGGAAGAGGATCGCGTTACATTTGGGAGACGTGCGCTGAGTCCCAGCGTATCACCCGACGGGAAAACGCTTGTGTGTGCAGTGGGGGGTGATGGCACTTCGAATCTTGCGACGATGAATACGGATGCGTCGAACTTCCAGTTGATCACATCATTCAAGAGTGGTGAGCAGGTGTATGCGCCGAAGTGGAGCCCCGCCGGAGATAGAATCGTGTTCGATTATTCCGTTGCCGATGGCCGGGACATTGTGTGGATTCGCCCCGATGGATCAGACATGGAGTTTCTCATTACACACCATGGTGATGCGCGGTCTGGCGTATTCACACCGGATGGGTCGCATATCCTGTTCTCATCGGACAAAACCGGAATATTCAATATTTATTCCTATGACGTGCCAACGAAACATATCGCGCAGATAACCAATGTGCTTGGCGGCGCGTTTATGCCGACCACGAATGACAAGGGTGTGCTCGTCTACTCGCTCTACACCAGTCAGGGCTACAAGCTGTACACAATGAAGGAACAACACAGTCTTCCGGAAGGAAATCACGATTACCTGCCTCTGACGGTTGCTGACCAAGCGCTGCCACTACCAGTCTACGCACAAGTTGTAAGCAATGCCCTGGACGAATTCGACTGGGAGCAACTTCGTTCGTATGACGACTCAGGATATCCGACTTCACAAGTGAAGCCCTATAGGAATATTTTCACAAGTCTTTCATTCGTTCCTTTCTTCCGGTTTGACAATTATAACACCAAGAACAAAGCGCTGGAATCGGTCAAGGCCGGTCTGTACCTGTTCTCCAATGAGGTTCTCGAAAAATTGAGCATGTTCGCAGGTGTTGCATTCAACACCAAGTTTGAGCGCGATCTGTTCGTGACGTTTCGCTACACCGGCCGGCTTCCGTTGCTTTACAACATAGGGTTGGAACCTGTCACGTCCCTCGAAATGTACAATATCACAAGGAAGACGGACAACTTTGTCACGCTAAACCCTTTTTACGCGCCGGCCCCCGTCGACGTGTCGTATAACCTGAGCGAGTATGACTTGGCTCTTACGCAGACGCTTATTCCAAATTCTGCAAGCATTGAATTCCGTTATGCGCACAGCCGGTATACGTCGACCATCGAGACGTTTGCAACCGTAATTGACAGTCCGAACGTAATCCTTTTTTCCGGCTCGGACTTCCTCTATTTGCTTTCGAACACTCTTTCTCTGAAATTTACGCTGGAAGCAATTCGGCGCGCGAATACGGCAGATATCAACCCAATCGGTCGAAAAGTCACGGTGCAAATTGTGAGAGAGCTGAATAAGTTCAACACCGATGGTTCGTACGATCCGCAGCAATTGCAGCAGGGGGTGCTGGCTCCGCTCTACCAGCACTTGAACTTCACGCGTGTTGAGCTGAATTGGCGTGAGCACTTCGCCTTTTTCTTCAAGAACCATTCGCTCACGTTCAAGTTGCGCGGAAGCTCGATTCTGGAAAATACCGTGGACGACTTCTTCGATTCCTATGCGGGCGGGCTTGTCGGTATGAAGGGGTATCCGTTTTATTCGATCGGTGGTAACGAGCTTGCTGTGGCGGGACTTGAATACCGTTTTCCGCTTGTCGAGAACATCGACGTCCGGTTCCTCCAATTCTACTTTGACAAGTTCTATGCATCGTTCTACGGCGACTTTGGCAACGCATGGAACGGAAAGGCGACGAAGCTGAGAGATTTCAAGGGAGATGTGGGGGCTGAGCTGCGGCTTGAATCGTTCTCGTGGTACTCGTACCCGACAAGGATGTTCTTCAACGCATCGTACGGGCTGAATGAGTTCGAAAAGGATATTCGCGGGAAGCCAGTGAAGTACGGAAAGGAATGGCGTTTCTATTTCGGCCTTCTGTTTGGATTTGATTTTGACTAACGGCTTGAGGATGGAATCATGAAACAGATGAGTATTTGCACGGCACTCGCTTTCTTAATCGCATCAACTGCGTTGTGTGACGACATCCCGCGCAACTCGTCCGTTGTAATGAAGGACCAGCTCAACGCGAGCGAGATTCACTTAACGGGAATCCTGCGTGCTGATTTCTTTGGTCAGAGAAATCTTGTTGAGGTTTTGGAGATGGAGGAGCAACTGGAAGAACTGGCCTGGCGCCCATACAAGTCACCGTGGCTTGCAGCAGGGATGTCTTTGGTGCTTCCCGGGTCAGGAGAATTCTACGCCAATAACTACTGGCGTTCCGCCCTGTTTTTTGCGGTGGAGGTCACGGCATGGACCATCGCGTACACGTACGACAAGAAGGGAGATCGGCAAACGGATTTCTTCGAGAGGTATGCCGACGAGAATTGGAATGTCTATGAGTACGCTCTGCACGCGGAGGCTATCGCTGGGGGGGGGTACGAATGGAGAATCATGGGGACAGAAGGTCGTCCGCC
>CAYPVN010000006.1:18013-21154 GCA_964414155.1 uncultured Chitinophagales bacterium | reverse complement strand
CCGCTTCATGGTGAACAACAGTACTATGAATTGATAGGGAAGTATTACCAGTACAATCAAGGTTGGGAAGATGTTGTTCTAACTGAAACGGAATTGAATACGTTTTACGAGAGGGAACGAGCTCATGCCGACGACTTTTATAAGACAGCAAGCACAATGGTCAGTATTGCCATCGTGAACCATGTTCTCAGCGCCGTTGATGCTGCACTATGCGCCACCTCATTCAACAAAGTTCACGCAAGTGTAGGGCATAAGCGGGTCCCCGACGGGCCGAGGTTCGTGCTCACACCGATCGTGAAACTCTCCTACGATCTGTGATAGTCTTTGGGATCGGATTCTACTTCGGCACTCGCGCCATGATGATTCCGGCTCCGATGAGGAAGATGATGTTGGCGAGCCACGCAGTCAGTAACGGAGGGATGTCACCGTTGTATCCGAACACCTGACTCACCTTCATGAAGATGAGATAGATGAAGCAGATAAGCAAACTGATTCCCAGTTGAACACCCACTCCCCCCCTTCGCCTCATGGAAGAAAACGGCACCCCAAACAGCACCACGATCACCGTCGCAAACGGGAATGAAATCTTGCTGTAAAAAGCGATGAGCCAGCGCGACACGTCCTGCCCTGCGCGCTGCTGGTTTTCAATAAACCGCTCCAGTGTAAAGTAGTCCATTTCATCCGGCTTCTCCTGTTTCTTGCGCAAGTCCTCGGGATCGAAGTGCAAGCGCCCGGCCGGTTGAGTTGTGAATTCTTCGAGCCGCTCCTTTCCATCACCAAACCATCTGCGAATACCGTTTGAGAGGATCCACCCCTTTGCGGTGTCATCCCACCTCATGTTTGCAGCATCAATGCGTTCAACGAGGACGGTGAAGTTCGTATCGCTGAAATTCTGAATACTGACGCGTGACGCAGTGCTTCGTGTGTCATCATAGTACCCGATGGAGAGGATCTTCGTGGGACTATCCTGAAAATAAATATTGGACTCCGCACGTCCGCCGGGATTCCGGTCGATGTAGGCTCGCTCAATTGCGAACTTTTTCTTGTTGGCGAGCGGCACGATCCACCCGTTGAAGTAGACCGATGCAACGGTCACGACCAACGCAACAGCAAGATAGGGAACCATGAGCCGGTAAAGACCGATGCCTCCTGACTTCATGGCGGTGAGTTCATTTTGTGTCGACATGCGCGCAGTGACGAACAAGCTTGCAAGCAGCATTGCAACAGGAATGATGAGCTTGATGATTTCGGGAACAAAAAAGATATAATATGCGGCGATGGTTGAAACCGTAGCCTGTCGGTCAATGAAATCGTCCAGCTTCTCCATCGCGTCAATGACAATGAAGATCACGAGCACAGCGATCAGGGAGAAGAACGCCGTAAGGAGAAATTGCTTGATGATATAGCGGTCGATGAGCTTCATTGGCTTAACTGCTCGTTGCCTGCCATTTTCTCGGTAGGAGGCGCTGCATGAAGTTCCAGTTGATGACGATTGTTTCGCGACCGATGCGGATTGTCAGGTACGCTCCCATGATCCCGAGAAGGATGTTCGCAGACCACATCCCCCAGAATGCGGAAGTGATGTTCCTATCGGCCAGTTTTTCTCCGCCGACCAAGAATGCCCAATAAAGGACAAAGAATCCCAGACTCAGTGTTGCGGCTACACCGAAACCTCCACGCCGCGCCATGATGCCGAGCGGTACCCCGATGAAAACAAACACGAGGCAGGCAAAGGGGATCGAATACTTTTTGTGGATCTCCACCTTGTACTGGTCAATTTGTTTTTCAAGAAAGGTGATGGCGCTCAGTTCGTTCTGCACGGTTGCGCTAAGATTTCTCGCATGGTACAGAGCGAGCTCGGATGGGGTCGATCCGATGCGGGGCCGAACGAATTCTTGTGCCGCAGGTAGCTTCCCACCGTTTAACTGACGCTCCATCTCTTGCTGCATGGTTTGTTGTAGTCTCTCCCCGCTTTCTTCAAGCATGTGCTGCAGGCTGTCCACGATACCCCTCATGGCCTGAGCGCTCAGTTCACGGTCTCCCCGCGCAAATGTTCCTTCTGCTGTTCGCTCAAAATCGAACCCTTCGACATTCATTGCAATCCGGTGCTGATGAAACCGAACCTTCCTGTACGATGACATTTTTTGGAGATCCAATTCGTGAATTTCACCCTTTTCCAGATGCATGATGAGTTTCCGGAAATCAGGTGAGAATGAGATATTCCCGGTCTCTGCGGTGATGACGACGTTCGTGCTGGGATTGGTATAGTCGTAGAGAGTGATCCCTTCGAGGTTGTTCGTCTTCTCGAATATCTTTCGGACCAGGATGCTGTAGCCGGAAATGTCCTGTGAAAAAAGACCGGGCACAAGTGTGAGCGTTGGCTTCTTGCGGCGGATATCGCTTGTCAAACTCCTAAGACGATGATTTGCTTCAGGGAGAACATCGTTATTGAAGAAGATCAACAACACGGCAAGGACTGACGCGGCTATGAAAACAGGTCCGATCATCCTGTAAATGCTGATGCCACCAGCTTTCATAGCCGTGATCTCATTCCGCGATGACAACTCGCCAAATGCCATCAGGGTTGCGACAAGCACCGACATAGGAACGGCGAGCACAACCATCCATGCAAGATTCAGTGCAACTAGTTCAATAATTACCCACGCGCTGAGACCCTTCCCGACAAGCTGGTCGATGAACTTCATGACGAACTGCAACAAGAATAGAAAAATAATCGTACCGAAGGAGAAAAAGAATGGCCCGATATGTGCCCGCAGGAGATAAAAGGAAATGGTGCTCGGTCGGAATCGAGAGAATATCCTCATATGCTTAATATAGTTTTTGCGCCTCTCTTTTCCAATTTATGGTTTTGTGGGATGTGTCACCGGTACCCCCACAGAGATCTCGAACACTTGATATTTACGCCCCTTTTACCTAAGTTCAAACCACTGAGTGAACGACCTCAGCTTCTCATATTCGTCAGGAGTTACCATATCGATCCGGCTTGCTAATGTTTGTAGGGGTGATCGCCTAAAGGCTCTAAGTGAATAAGGCTTCCCTGAAGGCGACGAGCAGTAGAAAACAGATGCAAACCATTCAACAGTGTTTCCCCTTCACTGTGGTAACGCATTAGGGATCGAG
>CAYPVN010000006.1:0-17913 GCA_964414155.1 uncultured Chitinophagales bacterium | reverse complement strand
TGCAAACCATTCAACAGTGTTTCCCCTTCACTGTGGTAACGCATTAGGGATCGAGCGTGGTCTCCATTCTCCACAACATACGTGCTGTTTTACGACGCGACGTTGCCGCCGTTGTGGTTCTCTCACTTTCCCTCGTTGTCGGCGTTCTCCTTCTCTTTCCTAAACCCGTTACGGGATCCAATCTTACCGGCAGCAACTCCTTTTCACTGTTTGAAATTGTTAGTGATTCTACAGAGGAGACCAAAGGCAGATTTCCCGAGGAATCGGGCAAAGCTGTCGCGCCATTTACGGGGGATGAAGCCGATGCGAAGGAGAATTCGAAGTCGGTATTCGACTCAACCGATCTCCTGAAGCCTTCCGATTCATCCTACGTTGTGTATCTCGATTCGACAGCTCGTACGCGGCAGTTTACCTATGTGCGCCGCGACAGGCCACAGGTTCAAGTGTTTTCCGGTCGGACGCATCCGTTGTTTGCCGTCAATCGCTCTCTCGGTTTCAGGCGTGAAGTCACGCTTGATACAAGTGGTAGGAAGATGCTGTTCCATGAGAGTGTCGCGGGCGAAGACGTCAAGATCCCGGTGGAGCTTCCGCTGCAGGAGTACATCAAGCAGAGGCAACGGCATGAATTCGGGAAGATGCTTGCTACTGAAGCGCGTAAGTCAATCCCGCTGGCAGGCAAGAAGGATATTGGAGAATTGATGAGCGCAATTACCAAAATCCAGATCCCGATTCCTTCGAACCCTATTCTGAGCATCTTCGGCAAGCCTGAGATTAACCTTAATATCAGTGGCGCGGTTGACATTAAAGCCGGCTTCCGAAACACCAAATCCGACCAGACGCAAATCTCCCGACTTGACCAGAGCAGGAATGAACCCGATTTCAGTCAGGAAGTACAGGTAAACGTCAATGGCACCGTCGGCGACAAGCTGAACATCTTGGCAGACTGGAACACCCAACGGACGTTTGAATATGAGAACCAGCTCAAGATCAAGTACACAGGCTACGAAGACGAAATCATCCAGAGTATCGAGGCTGGCAATGTTTCGCTGCAGACTCCTTCCTCGTATGTGGGGAGCAGCCAGGCGCTTTTTGGCGTGAAGGCGAGATTCCAAACTGGACCGTTGACCCTCACCACGCTTGCTTCACAAAAGAAAGGTCAGATCAAGGAGGTTGCCGTAACGGGAGGTGCGCAGGAGCTTCCGTTCGAATTCCATGCATGGAACTACGCACCTAATCACTTCTTTATTGATACGCTGCCGTACAAAGCATTTTACGAGCCGTATTACCAGACAGAGCCGATCACAGTCACCACAGACATGTTAGACAATCAGGTTGTAGAGGGAGAAGTGTGGGTGGAACTGCTCGGCAGTGATCCGGTACAATCCCAGGTGGCGAGGCAGGGGAAGGCCTTCATCACGCTTCCTCCGCGCGGTACAGGCTATGACTCGACTCTTCGGTCGAGCCCCGAACAAAACGGAGTCATTGAGTCCTCAAGATTCATTCGGCTCGATCCATCGCAGTATAGTCTTGATGCATATCTCGGCGTGATTTCTCTTCCATCGAGTGTACAGGATCAGCAAATCGTTGCCATTTCCTATCGTCGTTCAAACGGGACGCAGTTCGGTGAGTTCGCTCGGGACCTTGTCGATACGAGCGGGGGCCGGCCTCTTGTCTTCAAAATGGTCAAACCGAGAAACCTGCTTTCGGCCGGAACGGGATACCGCATTGCCTGGAATATGATGCTGAAAAACGTTTACAACCTTCCGGGAATAGGACGGAATCTTAAGAGAGAAGGATTCGTGCTCGATATATTCAGGGTCACCGCCGGCCAGGAAGATCGAAACAGCATTCTCAATGAGCCTCTCCTCCGTGTGTTTGGATTCGACAAGTATAATAGTGATGATACTCCCGCACCGAATGGCGACGGGCAGTTTGATTTTCGCCCGAACCGTACAATCGATCAGGCCAGAGCTGAGATTATCTTCCCAACACTGAGACCGTTTGACACAGGGATAAAGGGTTTTTTTGCGAACTCTCATGTGCCACCTGTTGCGTTGGAAGACACGTCAGAATTTCTCTTCAGGGAAATCTATGATACCACGCGCACGTTCGCCCAACAGAGTTTACGGGATAAATATGTTATTCGGGGCAAAGCGACAGGAGAAGTTTCATCAAAGTATAATCTTGGTTTCAATGTGGTGGAGGGGAGTGTTCAGGTGCTGCTCGATGGGCAGGCGCTCGTTCCCAATCTTGACTACACTGTCGACTATATCATCGGGGAGATCGTAATTCGGAATGATCGAGCCTTGGTGCCCGGAGCAAATCTCCAGATCAAGTACGAGCAGAACGATTTGTTCCAACTTGCCTCCAAGACTTTGCTCGCTGCGCGCGGGGATCTGGCGCTTTCGCAAAGTACGAACCTTGGTTTTACCATTATGAACTTGAACCAGCAGACCCTCAGCGACAAGGTGAGATTGGGTGAAGAGCCGAATCGGAATACAATCTTTGGAGTGGATGGCGCAACGAGTGTTAATCTGCCGTTCGTTACCAGGGGACTTGATGCGTTGCCATTACTCCAAACACGCGAGTCTTCAAACTTGAGGATCAGTGGCGAAGCTGCGTACATGCTTCCTGATCCGAACACCAAAAAGAGCACGATTGCAAGTGACGAGGGACAGAGCATTGCGTACATAGATGATTTCGAGGGGGCAAAACGAACGATCCCTCTTGGCATTACCTACACACAATGGACGCAGGCAAGTCCTCCAAAAGACAGTGTGAGCAACCAGACCATTGGTGATGCTGATACCACCAAGATGCTGTCCAAGGGAAAGATGATCTGGTATAATGTGCTTCCCACCGACGTTCGGCTTACCGAGGTCTATCCGGAAAAGAGGCCGGGAAATGTGGCAAACGACGTTGTCACGGTGCTGGATTTTAAGTACTCGCCTCTCACAAGTGGACAATTCAATTATAGTACCGATCTCACCTCCACGCTGACTTCTTCAAAAAACTGGGGGGGTGTTATGAAACCGATTTCAGTGACTGCAACGAACCTCATCAATGAGAATATCAATTTTATTGAACTCTGGATGAAGGTGCAGCAGGCTCCTCCCGGGAGCAAAATGTTCATTGATATGGGTTCAATTAGTGAGCGCGTTATCCCGAACGGAAAGAACAGCAATTCATCGCTTCCCAACTCTGAAGACCTGGTCCTTAGTTCAACTCCAAATGGAACGCTGCAAGCGGGTGAGGATATCGGGGTGGACATGTTGACCGATGCAGATGAGATCGCCCGATACTCGAGTTTGGGTCCCGACCCGAGCAGCGATAACTATTCGTTTGATAATCAGGGGCATGACTATACTCATATCAATGGAACGGAAAACAACAAGAATGGGCCCGGAGGATTGATCCCTGATACGGAAGACCTCAACGCAAACGGTATTGCCGATGAAAGGAACTCATACATTGAATACGAGGTCCCGCTTGACACAGCAGTTTCCACAAACCCTCGCATTGTTGGTGGCGGGAGTAATGGCTGGTACCAGTTCCGGGTTCCCATCAGAGAATACACACGCTTGGTGGGAACGAACATCCCGAATTTTGAAAACGTCGAGTATATCCGTGTCTTTTTCCTTAATGCTTCTGATACCATCCACGTCCGCGTAGCAGATTTCAGTCTCGTGGGCAACCAGTGGCAGGAACTGAACAAGACCGATACGACCTTTGCGGTCTCGGTTGTAAGCATAGAGGAAAACCCCCAGACGTACCGAAGTCCCCCCGGGGTAATCCGTGAACGTGATAGAACACGGCCTGATGAAAATGTTCAGGCAAATGAGCAGTCTCTTGCATTGCAATTGAAGGGGATCCCAGTCGGCCAGTCCCGGCAGGCAATCAAATACTATACGCTTCGTCCGCTTGACCTGTTCAATTACAAGGTGATGAAGATGTTTGTCCATGCGGACAACACGTTTGAGTATCTTGATTCGACCAGGTACGACGCTGATATCTTCTTCCGCTTTGGCCTTGACAGTCTTAACTTTTATGAATACCGTTCTCCGTTGCGGCAGGACCCGCTCAATGATAACTGGAATGAGATAGCGATCAAATTCGCCGATCTTACGGTGATCAAACAATTCAGGGATTCAACGCAACGTATTTCAGATCCACTCCCCGTGCCTGGCGGTCCGGAAGGGGCAGTGTATCGTGTGCTGGGAAATCCTTCGTTGACGCAGGTACGTTATCTCTCAGTTGGTGTCACGAACCGACGGGTGAATCTGCGCCCCGGCGAACCGCTGTACGGAGAAGTATGGATCAATGAGCTTCGTCTTACATCGGTCGACGATTCACCGGGATGGGCCTATCGTTTCGATTCGCAACTGAAACTCGCAGACCTCGCGACAGTTACATTTAATTTTTCGAAACAGGATCCGAATTTCCACAGACTTGAGGAACGGTTTGGATCGCGGCAGACAGGGACGAACTGGGGTCTGACCACGACCATACAGCTGGACAAGTTTCTTCCAAACGATTGGGTGGGTACTACTTTGCCGGTTTCATATTCTCGCACCATCAACAAGGTTACCCCGAAATACCTTCCGAATTCCGATGTTTTGGTTACAGAAGCAGCCGGGCTTTCGAGTTCAAGAGTTCTAAGCGAAGGTGGAACACAAGCGGAGGCAGATGCTGAAGCAAAGCGCATAATCGCAGAAGCGGAAACATACCGCGTTACGGATTCATACGCGGCTCCAAACTTTCGCATTGGATTCCCTTCACAGGCCTGGTACATACGCGACACGTTCAACAAGCTCACGTTTGGATTCACGTACACGAGAACGCGGGAGAACAATCCAGCCATCGCCAGACGCCTTTCGTGGTCATGGAACACGAGGATTTCATATGCAATTCAGCTCTCGCCGGATTACTACATCAGTCCGTTTACAAGTCTGTTCAAGGGACTCTGGTTCCTCGACGAATATAAGGACATGAAAATCTTTTTCACCCCGACAAGTTTCAATTGGTCGTTTGGTGCGACCCGGTCCCGCGATGTTACTTTGCAGCGCACACGTAACTCGCAGGAAACAATTTCGCGCAACTTTACTGCAAACCGACAGTTTGGGTTTGCGTGGAAGTTCACCGAGGGGGGGCTTACCAATCTCTCCGGCACGTACAATCTCTCCGTAGAGTCGAGCCTTCTTGACCTTGAAACCGATCGCTTCATGACCCAGCGGCGCTTTTCGAGGATCCTCGACGACATTTTCTTCAGCGATAAGTTTATTAATTTCGGCAAGGATACTCGTTACACTCAATCGAATCAGTTCAGCAGCAGGCCGAACATTCCCAATATTTTCAACATCAAGAAATACTTCGATCTGACACTCGGCTATAATGTTGACTATGGATGGTCGAATACGCTTCAACAGGGCGACATCGGCAAGTCGGCGGGATTCACGAACAGGATTAGCGGGACGATGAACCTCAAGCTCAAATCTCTGTTCGATCCGTTATTCGAGGACAATCCTGTGGTTTCTGCTCCATCGCCACGCGGTCGTCGCGGTGGCGAGCAGGAGGGGCAACCACACGATTCGAGCAGCACAACCGACACGACTGTCAACGCCGGACCGGGAGGCTTCGACAAGGCAGTCAATCAGCTCAAACAATTGGCCAAGCTCTTAATCAAGATCCCACTTCTTGACTATGACAACATCTCGATTACGTTTTCACAGGACAACGCGGCGCAGAACAGTGGTGTGGTTGGGCGTCCCGGATTTGTCAATTTTTGGGGACGCGTACCGTTCTTTGAAGAGAGTAAACCGCGTTATGGCCCTTCGCGCTTGTATCAACTCGGGCTCATTTCCGATCCGAGTGGCCGATTGACGCATTTTGGATCACGATCGCATTTCCCCTATTTTGGTTGGGATGTGGAACCGGGCATTCGGGCGCCGAACGCTGTCCTCGCAAATACCTACAGGCAGACCAACAGACTTACGTTTAAAACCACACGCGGGTTGTGGGAAGGAGCCAAGCTCGACCTGAATTGGAATATCGGTTGGGCATACAGTCGTACGCAGAATGTTACAACCGATTCCGCGGGAATACCAAAAGTAACAAACTCTGCGACGACCGGAACCATTGATCGATCTTTCCTCACTTTCCCCGATGTTCTCTTCCTCGGGGTATTCAAGAGTAGCCTAAAGGATGTCGGCAAGCGGTACGCCCAATTGAAAACGCAGGGAGATTCTACATTCAGCGAGGAGGAGAGGATTGCAAAGGCCTTCGAGGAAGGCTTGGAAGCGTTGCCATTCATGCGTAAACTCTTCGGGCAATACTCTCCACGCATAAACTGGAGCCTCCGTTGGGACGGTCTCGAAAGGTTGCCGCTATTTTCAGGTTTCGTAAGCAGACTCTCTTTGGATCATTCATACAATGCCAATTACACTCGCTCTTTCCGCAATCTGCCGGGCGGGGGTGGCGAACGGACAGATAACCAGCGGGTCGCGTACGGCTTCGCGCCGTTGGTAGGATTGAATTTTACATTCAAGGAATTGCTCAAAGGAAACTTTGGAGCGAATCTCCGGTACAGCACAACTACAGGTTTTGATCTATCCACAACGTCCCGCACACTGGTCGAGTCGGTAACGCGGGAAATCACCGTGACCACATCATACACGCGCAGGGGGTTCGAGATTCCTCTTTTCGGCCTTTCTCTCAATAATGATGTCGATATCAGCGGATCGTACTCGGTTGCCAAAACATCGCGACTGACGTACGACGTAACGAAACTCGACGTGAATACACAGGGCAGACCGCTCGAAGGGCAAACACGCACCACCATTGAACCCCGCATCAAATACGTGCTCAGTTCGCGCGTGACAGCGTCAATCTATTATAAATATGTCAAGATCGCGCCAGACGCTTCCGGCTCACGCATCCCCGGCAGTACAACCAACGAAGCAGGCTTGGATATTCATATTGCTATCCAGTAGCAGTCCGGTTGATTGATTCTCAAAGGTGAATTGGTTATTATTTTTTAAGATTCATAGATTTAAACGATTGGGAGGCGCATGGTAGAATTGAAGGGAAAAATTCTATGGGTCGACGATGAAATTGAGCTTCTTCGTCCACACATCCGGTTTCTTGTTGAAAAAGGATATACTGTGGATACAGCGACCAACGGCGAAGATGCCGTCAATCTTGTGAAGGAGACCGGGTTTGATCTGGTGTTTCTTGACGAGATGATGGCGGGAATGGGTGGACTCCGCACGTTAGCCGAGATCAAGGATATCCGTCCTGCCTTGCCGGTTATTATGATCACAAAAAATGAAGAAGAATCGCTAATGGAGGAGGCAATCGGATTTAAGATCAGCGATTACCTGACGAAACCTGTGAACCCGAGTCAGGTGTTGATGGCGTGCAAGAAGTTTCTCGAAGGGAAGAAGATCACCGGCGCGGCTGTTTCCAAGGATTACATCCAGGAATTCAACGCTATATCGCTCGCGCTGATGAACGACCTGGATTACAAGCAGTGGATCGATATCTATACCCGCCTGGTGGAGTGGGGAATCGAACTGGATGATCATCCTGAGCTTGGTCTCAAGCAGACCCTGATCGACCAGACTCGCGAGTGTAACCTTGCGTTCGGCAAATATGTCGAGAAGAACTACAGAAACTGGGTTGAGCAAACCAATGGCAGGCCTGCGCTGTCGCCGGAAGTGGTGGATCGTTACCTCATTCCCGAGCTGCAGGGAAATAAGACGGTCATCTTCTTCGTCATCGATTGTCTTCGACTCGATCAGTGGCTGATGATGGAAAGCCTGCTGCATGATTATTACACAATCTCCAAGGAGTACTATTTCAGCATCCTGCCGACAGCGACACCCTACTCGCGCAATGCCATTTTCAGCGGATCATACCCGAGCGATTTGGAACTTCGATTCCCGGAGTTGTGGGAAAAAAGTGAAGATGACGAAAATAGCAGGAACCGGTATGAGCGTCAATTCCTTGACAAACTGCTGGAACGCAGGCGCATCGTTCTCAAACCAGAACCGAAATATGTGAAGATCCTCGACCCGGAATTCGGACGCAGCATCGAGAATAGCATCAACTCGTACGCGCAGACGAAACTTACGTCGATCGTTGTGAACTTTGTCGATATGCTGGCACATGGCCGTTCAGATTCAAGTCTGCTTAAGGAGATCGCGCCGGACGAATCGGCCTACCGTTCACTCACGAAATCATGGTTCAGCCATTCTTCGCTCTTTGGCATGCTCAAGACTCTTTCGCACAACAAGAATGTGACTGTTGTCTTGACAACCGATCATGGAAGCATACGATGTCTGCATGGCTCCAAGGTGCTCGGCGACAGAGAGGCTTCGACCAATCTTCGGTACAAGTACGGGCGGAATCTGAAGGCCGATGAAAAGGCGGCGATCTTTGTGAAGAATCCGCTGGATTTCAAGCTCCCGAAACGCGGCATCGCTGCAAATTACATCATCGCCAAGGAAGACTACTACTTTGTCTACCCAACAGAATACCACAAGTATATGAACCAATATCGCGACAGCTTCCAGCATGGCGGTGCTTCGATGGAGGAGATGATCCTGCCTATTGTGAGGCTTGAGCCAAAGGGATGAAAACGTTTCTCACTCATTCCGGGCAGGAAACCCTTGAGCTTGGAAAATCTTTCGCGCAACATTTGTTGCCGGGTGCTGTTGTGGCATTGTTCGGAAACCTCGGAAGCGGCAAGACGCATTTTGTAATGGGTGTGTGCGAAGCCCTTGCCGTGCAAGCCCGTGTAACAAGCCCGACGTTTACGATCATCAACGAATACCCGGCCTCGTTTGGGGCAGTTGTGCATATCGACCTCTACCGTATCGCGTCTCGCGCCGAAATTGCAGAGTTGGGTATCGAGGAGTATTTCAATGAGAATTGTATTTGCTTGATCGAATGGGCAGAGGCGGCGTTTGAATTTCTGCCTGCTCATCATCACGTTGTCAAGATGGTGTTCGGTGCCACGGACGAGGAGCGCGAGATTATGATTCAGGAAGTACAGGATGTTGCTGCGTGAAAGTACTTGGTATTGAGACAGCAACCTCAATCTGCTCTGCGGCGGTGGTGAAAGATGGTCGTGTAATCGCAGAGGCATCAGTCGAGAAGAAAAATGTTCACGCAGAAAAACTCCTGGGATTGATACGCAAGGTACTTGAAGAAGCGGCGACTACAGTCGATGGAATTGCCGGGATTGCGGTTTCAATAGGGCCCGGTTCCTTTACCGGACTGCGTATTGGTCTTAGCGTTGCGAAGGGGTTGGCCTACGCATCTTCCAAACCTCTCGTTGCTGTTCCAACGTTGGAAGCGTTAGCATATAGGACTTTCAGTGCAGGCAAAGTCGCACCTGGTGGCTTTGTTCTCGCTGCGCTGGACGCCCGACGTGATGAGGTGTACTGTCAGCTCTCAGGCATGGACAGCTCAGGTTTGACGCCGGTGTGGGATGCACGGGATATGACTGTGACAGAATTGATCGAGGAAATCGGCGCGTGTGCTGTTACGCTGAGTGGAGATGCGAGCATGAAAATTCTATCTCACTCAGGCGCATCTGATCGAATGACCTTTGTTGGTGAGGAGCTCTCACGATGTAGTGCCGGCAGTGTTGCGCTGCTCGGACATAGGCTGCTTGAGGAAGGAAAAACGGAAGACCCCTCGACGCTCGAGCCGCGATATATTAAGGACTTTTTTCTGAAAACACGATAACGGTTGATACGGTGATTCTCTGTGGCTTGGTTTAGACGCTCAAAAGAAAATATCGCTTCGGAAACGCAGAAGAAAGATATCCCCGACGGGATGTGGACGAAGTGCGAGCAGTGTGGAGAGATCATTCATAAGAAAGAGCTCGAACAGAGCTTTTACACCTGCAAGAAATGCCACAATCATTTTCGCATCGGCAGCAAGGAATATGTCGATATCGTTCTCGACGAAGGATCTTTCAAGGAATATGACCGGAAGATGCGTTCGGCCGATCCTCTGAAATTTGTCGACACGAAGCGGTATCGGGATCGCATCCCCGAAACCATCAAGAAGACTCAACTGTATGATGCTGTACGGTGGGGAACGGGCACAGTTAACAAACAGCCGATCGTGATCGCAGCAATGGATTTTGGTTTTATTGGCGGCAGCATGGGCTCCGTCGTGGGGGAGAAAATCAGCCGTGCCATCGACAGGGCGATGAAGACAAAGACCCCGCTGCTGGTTATTTCGGCAAGCGGCGGTGCACGCATGATGGAAGGAGCGATCTCGCTGATGCAACTGGCCAAGACCAGCTCGAAACTGGCCCGATTGTCCGATGCGCGTGTTCCCTACATCTCGCTGATGACCGACCCGACAACGGGTGGCGTGACGGCAAGCTATGCGATGCTGGGTGATATCAACATGGCGGAGCCGGGAGCTTTGATTGGATTTGCCGGGCCGAGAGTTATCAAGCAGACAATCGGCAAAGATCTTCCTCCCGGATTCCAACGTTCTGAGTTTCTGCTCGAACATGGCTTCCTCGATTTGATTGTCCACCGTAAGGATATCAAGAATACTCTGTCGCAGATCCTCTCCCTTCTTTCATCATAACCTAAAAACTCATTTTACGATATGATCATTCGTCTGTTTGGTGTTCCAATGGATTTGGGCTCGGGGCGACGGGGTGTTGACATGGGCCCGTCGGCAATTCGTATCGCTGGTATTTCCGAGCGCTTGAAGGATCTTGGTAACCGCGTCATTGACGATGGTGATCTTGATATCAAGAACATGGAAGAATTGCGCGTGGGAGATATGAAGGCGCGGTATTTGAAGGAGATAACACGCGCGTCACGCTTGATTGTCGGAAAGGTGGAAAAGATAATGGGGAAGGGTCACTTCCCGCTCATCCTCGGGGGAGATCACTCCATCGCCATCGGAACCATCTCTGGAATCGCAGCACACTGCAAGGGCAAACGCAAGAAGCTCGGTGTATTGTGGATTGACGCGCATGGGGACATCAACACGCCGTCTACGTCGCCATCGGGAAACATTCACGGTATGCCGCTTGCCGCGGTGCTCGGCCTCGGTCCTCGCGATCTTGCGCATGTTGGCGGTTCCAGGCGCAAAGTCGATCCTGCAAACGTCGCACTTGTCGGCATCCGCAGCCTTGATGATGGAGAGCGAAAACATCTGAAGCAAACCGGTGTGCATGTGTTCACGATGTCCGATATCGATAAGCAGGGGATTCATCGTATTATGAAGAAGGCTCTCGCCAGGATTACTGATGGAACGGACTTCGTTCACGTCAGCCTCGATCTCGATGCTGTCGATCCTACAATTGCGCCGGGTGTTGGCACCCCGGTCAAGGGTGGATTGAACTACCGCGAGGCTCACCTGATTATGGAGTTCCTCTCAGACTCCAACGCCATGACCTCACTTGAGATTGTCGAAGTAAATCCCATCCTGGATGAGAACAATCGCTCTGCGGAGTTTGCAGTTGAGCTGGTTCAATCCGCTTTTGGCAAGAGAATTCTCTAAGCTTCCATGGCCACTCTGATTCGGGATGTCTCCCACATGCAGCGTATTGCCGATGAGACGCGTGCCTCGGGCCGCCGTATCGCCGTTGTTCCAACCATGGGGTATCTGCATGATGGCCATCTGAGTCTGATCCGGATCGCGAAGCAGCATTCCGATGTGGTCATTACGACAGTCTTTGTGAACCCCGCGCAGTTTGGTCCTTCAGAAGACTTCGAGCGATATCCCCGTGATCTCTCACACGATACTACGCTGGCAACATCCGCCGGCACAGAGTATATCTTTACACCCGACACCAAAGCAATGTATGGTTCCGACCATCACACGTATGTCAATATTGAACAACTGGATTCTATACTTGAGGGGAAATCGCGGCCGGGACACTTTCGCGGGGTTGCCACGGTGGTGGCGAAGGTGTTCAATATTACGAGGCCACATGTTGCCGTCTTCGGGCAAAAGGATGCGCAGCAGGTTGTGGTTGTCCGACAAATGATCAAGGACCTTAACTTCGACATTAAGCTTGTTGTCGCCCCAACAGTGCGCGAGCCTGACGGGCTTGCCATGAGTTCACGCAATACATATTTGACTCCCAAGCAGCGTGCAGAGGCGCCGGTGCTGTATCAATCGTTGAAGCAGGCAGACCAGCTCATCCGCGGCGGGGTATCTGATGCCTCCACAGTTCTCAGCGAGATGACGGAGTTGATAACCTCGCGTTCATCGGGCGTCATTGATTACATCTCCATCGCACATGGCGAGACACTGGAAGAGCTGCAAAGCTGTAAGGATCGCCGCCCGATACTTGTCTCGCTTGCCGTTCGATTTGATGCGACACGGCTTATCGACAATATCATGGTGAGGGATTGATGGAGAGGCCGCTTGCCGTCGTGATCATGGCTGCCGGGAAGGGGACGCGGATGAAGAATCCAGCAGTCGCCAAGGTGATGTATGCGATCAACGGCAAACCGATGGTGGACTATGTGGTCGACCTGGCGATGCAACTGAACGCCGCGAAAATCGTAGTGGTGGTTGGATGGCAGAAAGAGTCCGCGATTGAACATCTGGCGCGCAAAGCGAAAGAGATCGTGTGTGTTGAGCAGACGCCACAGCTCGGAACCGGACACGCTGTGATGCAAGCTGAGGCTGTGTTGAAAGGCTTTGAAGGAGATGTCCTCGTGCTTTCCGGTGATGTTCCGTTGCTGTCGTATGGAACGGTGCGGGGCCTCATAGATCTCCACAGAATGCACAACGCGGCGGCAACTGTCCTTACGGCGAAGCTTCAGGATTCCACGGGCTACGGACGTATCTTGAGAAATTCCGATGGCAGCGTGCAGGAGATAGTCGAACAAAAGGACGCGACGGAAGAGCAACGCCGCGTCCGGGAGATAAACTCAGGCATCTACGTGTTCGACAAGGGATGGCTTTTTGAGGCCCTGCGCCAGATAAAACCCTCCAACAAGCAGAATGAGTACTACCTTACGGACGTGTTTGGATATTTTTGGAAGAATGGGTTAACGGTGCATGCCATCGCGACAGGCAATGCAAGCGAGGTTATGGGAATCAACACGCCGGAACAGCTTGAAGAAGCAGGCGCAATCATGAGTAGGGGCAGTAGTTGACAATCAGGGTCGGTTTATGTATTATTCACCAAAGAGGATGACACGTGCAGAAGAGGAGCGTCTAATGAAAACGAGAAGTCTTGTTCTTGCGGTGTGCATGTTGCTGTTGGCTACTTCGCTGACAAGCGCACAATTTAGGTCCCAGGCCTCGGGCGAAAGCCGCGTTGCCGACGGTTTGATGCACAACTCCTCACCATCGCTCTTTCTTGGCTGGTTCGATCCAGCACGGTTCCACATGCGCCACTCGTTCGATCTTTCTTACGTGACTTCCGGCGGACAGGGTTTGTCCATGGGGACATACACCAACAGCATGATGTATGAAATTGCCGACAATCTTAACGCGCGTGCAGATGTGAGTTTGAGCTATTCGCCGTATAACTCATTCCCCACATTTAATAACAAGAAGAGCGACTTGAGTTCGGTCTACTTGCGTAGAGCCGAGATTAACTACATGCCGCTCAAGAATGTGCTTGTGCAATTTCAATACCGGATGATCCCGTACGGTTACAGCGCATACTCACCATATTATAACCCTTGGTACCGGGAGAACGGATTCTGATCGAAGGACAACAACACCATCCGGACATAGATACGATTGAGCTGATGAGCCACAACCGGGTTTTGGTTCTCTTCGATGAGGAACAAACTCGGTTTTTTGCTGAACAGAGATTGGCTGCATCGTCGTAATGGGTTTACCTGAAACTCCACGTGCGTCCCGTGCCCCCTCCAAGAAAAACCCGCGTAATGTAGCTCTCAACGCGGTCATCGTTGTGCTTGTCATTCTCGTTGGATACCTCGCATACGCGCTGATTGAACGTCACGTCATCCAGCCTCCCGTGGACGCCGCCCGGAGTGGAGTTGCCCTGGCGGAAATTATCCAGATGGATGTTCTGAACGGCTGTGGCATATCAGGCGCTGCCACGACATTCACCGGCTATCTCCGTGCGCGGGGGTTTGACGTTGTGGAGATACGGAATTACAAGACCTTCGATGTTGATGAGTCGCTCGTCATCGACCGGACCGGAAACTTGAAGAACGCCGGGAAGGTTGCGTACGCTCTTGGTATCAAGAAACAGAACATCGTCCAGCAACTCAACCAGGATTACTATGTTGATGTTTCGCTTGTGATCGGGAAGGATTATCATTCATTGAAACCATCTCAATAAGGAGAGACCCCGTTGAGATCGTCGTTGCTTGCGAAGAAAATTGCCTCACTTACACTCACCAAGAAAGCGTTTGAGGTTGTGGTGATGGACCTGCGGAAGGTTACACCCATGACGGACTTCTTCGTAATCTGTTCGGCGGATTCCGATGTCCAGATCAAGGCGATTGCAGATGCGGTGGAGGATGGATTGGAAGTGAAGGGTCTGGCCCCCTGGCATCGGGAGGCAGGCAGCGTTCATTGGATTCTTCTTGACTATGTTGATGTTGTCCTGCATGTTTTCCATACGACGACGCGAACGTTCTACAATCTGGAAAAACTCTGGGGTGATGCAACAATCACGCCCGTCAATGATAAGCCGTCACGACGCCGGGCGGGTGCCAAACCTGCAACACGCACTGCCCGCAAGTCGTCGACCCGCTCGAAGAAAACCGCCTCATGAAGGAATACCTCGAAGAGAGAGTTCGTGCCGCCTTGCAATCTCTGGGCGTACCCGCTCCATCCACCATTGGGTTCGAGAAACCCCGCCAGGCGGGCTACGGTGATCTCTCGACGAATGTTGCCATGATTCTTGCCAAGGCACTGAAGAGAAACCCTCGCGACCTGGCCTCCGAAATCCTCAAACGGATAGATCTAGATCCCTACCTTGTCAGCAAAGCGGAGACCGCCGGACCAGGCTTCATGAATTTTTGGTTCACTGATAAGTTCTATCGCGAGCAATTGCGGGAACTCCTCAAACATGAAACTGATTTCGGCCGATCATCAATTGGCAAAGGGAAGAAGACCCAGGTTGAATTTGTCAGCGCCAACCCGACGGGGCCGCTGACTGTCGGCCATGGCAGGAACGCCGTCTTTGGCGATACGGTTGCCAACATGCTCGAGTGGACCGGGCACGAGGTTACCCGTGAATACTATTTCAACAACGCCGGTCGCCAGATGCGCATTCTCGGCGATTCGGTTCGTCTCCGATATCTTGAATTGCTCGGCGAGAGCGTTACGTTCCCGGAGGAGTACTATCAGGGTGGCTACATTCGCGATATTGCAAAGCAACTGCATGTGAGCCACGGTGATGCGCTCAGGAACGAACCCCCTGAAGGGAAATTCAAGGACAATGCGGAGCAGGAAATCTTCGCAGACATCAAGAAGACGCTTGCGTCATTGCGTATCATATTCCAAACCTACTTCAATGAGAACTCGCTGTATGAGGATGGGAAGATAAAGGAAGTGATCGAAGAATTTCGCAAGCGGGACTTGGTGTATGATCAGGATGGTGCCCTTTGGTTCAAGACCACCGCCCTCGGCGGCGAGAAGGACAAGGTGATTGTCAAGAGCTCGGGCGAACCCACATATCGACTTCCCGATATTGCATACCATCGGGAGAAGTTCCGGCGCGGCTATGATCTGATGATCGACATCTTTGGATCTGACCATGTTGCCACCTACCCCGATGTACTTGCCGGATTGAAGGCGCTCGGCTACGACGTGGACAGAATCAAGGTGCTCATTCATCAGTTCGTGACAATCATGCAAGATGGCGAAGTGGTGAAAATGTCGACACGGAAGGCAAACTATATCACGCTGGATGAGCTGATTGAGGAAGTCGGTGCCGATGTGGTGAGATATTTCTTCCTGATGCGGAGCGTTACCAGCCATTTGAATTTTGACTTGAATCTGGCAAAACAACAATCCGATGAGAATCCGGTCTACTACTTGCAATATGCGCACGCCCGTATATCAAGCCTCATCCGATTTGCCGAGGAGGGGGGGACAGTCTATCCTTCCCAAGTCAATTATGAGTTGCTCGCTGCGTCCGAGGAGATGGAGCTGATCAAACTCCTGCTTTCGTTTCCTGAGATGGTGGAGTCCTGCGCGCTGAGTTTCGAGCCACATCGCTTGGCGGAGTATCTCCAGGATGTAGCCGCAGGATTTCACAAATTTTATCATGCGTGTAGAATTGTAACGGAGGATGTCGCATTGTCAGCCTCGCGGCTGACCCTATGTCGGGCCACAAGGGCAGTTCTACGCAACGGATTCCACATTCTGGGGATTTCCGCACCTGACCGGATGTAAGCTCTTTCGTTGACTTTCTTGACCGGATTTCGTACTTTAGACCCGTCCAAGATGTTAGCTTTGAAAGTGTTGGACTGAAGTCGTGTGGTCCGCGAAAGGAAAATCTGCTCGCCTCTTTGCTACAGTCAGTTACTCTAGGTGTTTGCTTAGAGCTCCCTCTTTGTCTGAGCGCTTGCTCCAGTGATTAGATAATCCCCCCCCACGCTCATTGAGCGGTGTGGAATATTTTCATACAACGAATGATCAAGTAAGGCCGGTTATGTTCAAAAATGGCAACATCGATGGCGTCGTGATAAAGAACCTCGTCAAGTTTATTGATGACCGAGGATGGCTGACCGAGGTCTTCCGTGAAGATGAATTGGAGTCAAAGTACTTCCCGGAGATGGGATACATTTCCATGACCCAGGCGGGGGTTGCGCGCGGTCCCCATGAGCATGTCGATCAAGCGGACAACTTCTGTTTCCTGGGCCCATCGAATTTCAAGGTGTACCTCTGGGACAACCGTAAGGGTTCTGCCACATACATGGCGAAAAAGATTGTCTACGCAGGCGAAGATGCGCCACGGTCAATGATCATTCCGCCCGGCGTCGTTCATGCATACAAAAACGTGGGCGTAAAGCTGGGTATGGTGGTGAACTTCCCCAACAAGCTCTTCGCGGGGCTGGGGAAGAAGGAACCGGTCGACGAGATCCGGCACGAGGACGATCCCAACACAATCTATAAGCTCGATTAGGCCATGCAAAATGTTCTTGTGACGGGCGGGGCGGGCTTCATCGGGAGCAACTTCGTTCGATACTTTCTCCGTGCGCATCACCGTGCGCGGGTCGTGAACTTCGACAAACTTACTTATGCCGGCAACCTCGAAAACCTTGAGGACGTGACGGCGAACCCTCGCTATGTTTTTGTCAAGGGGGATATTTGCAGCAGGCTGGATGTGGAGGAAACATTTCGCACATGCTCAATCGACACGGTCGTTCATTTTGCTGCTGAGTCTCATGTCGACCGCAGCATCCTTGGTTCAACGGTGTTCATGGAAACCAATGTCGTCGGGACGCAGGTCCTTCTCGATGTAGCTAAAGACGTTGGCGTAGAGCGCTTCCTGCATGTTTCCACGGATGAAGTCTATGGCTCTCTGGGTTCCACCGGTACGTTCGTCGAGACGACGCCGCTTCATCCAAACAGTCCCTATGCGGCGAGCAAGGCAAGTTCCGATCTGGTTGCTCTTGCCTTTCTCCATACTCATGGTGTACCCGTTGTTGTCACGCGTTGCTCCAATAATTATGGTCCCTACCAGTTCCCCGAAAAACTCATCCCGCTTATGATTGCAAACGCGCTCAACAACAAGCCTCTTCCGGTCTACGGAGATGGCTTGAACGTCCGCGACTGGCTCTACGTGGATGACCATTGCGCGGCAATCGATGTGGTATTGCAACAGGGGAAGGTGGGAGAAGTCTACAATATCGGCGGGAATAACGAGTGGAAGAACATTGACATCGTGAAATTGGTGCTGAAGAAACTTGGCAA